>CAIRAS010000224.1 GCA_903876615.1 uncultured Holophagaceae bacterium | reverse complement strand
GGCGGCCACCTTCTGGATCATGCCGGCCCGCATCATGAGCTGCTGGCTCACCACGTCGGCATCGCGCGGCGTCTCGCGCAGGGTCTGGATCAGGAGCTTGGACTGCTTCATGGGGGCCTCGAACCTTCAAGTCTAGCCCAGGAGGCCGCCCCGCCTACGCTGGAATCAGCCGAGCAGGCCCAGCACCAGCCCGCTTGCGAGCTTGCCGTCGTAGGTGCCGCCGTGGGCCGCCTGGAGGGCCTTCATCACCAGTCCCAGGTCCTTCTTCGTGGCGGCTCCGCTCTGGGCGATGGCGACCTTCACTGCGGCCTCCAGCTCCGCGCCCTCGAGCATGGCGGGCAGGTAGGGCTTGAGCAGCTCGATCTCCGCCCGCTCCTGGGCGGCCCGCTCCATCTGGCCGACCTTCTCGAACTGGGCCACGCTGTCCTCCCGGGACTTCACCAGGCGCTTGATCACCGCCAGGCCATCCGCCTCGGTCAGCGTCCCCTGGGGTCCCAGTCCCTTGGCCACGGCCTCGTTCTTGTAGGCGGCCAGGGCCATGCGCAGCACCTGGGTCCGGGCGGCGTCCCGGGCCAGCATGGAGGTCTTAAGTTCAGACTGCAAACGATTGAGCATGGAATTCTCCGATCAGAACCCCTCATGGTGACCTGTAAGTCGTGCTTCCTCAATGCTAAAAATCATGCTCTGGGGGTTTCCAACCGAAACAGGTTCGAACCAAACTGCCCGGGGCCCCCATGAACGTCGCCTTCATCAATCCCTTCATCGAGGCCACCCTCCGCAGCCTGGAGATGATGGCGGGCATTGAAGCCGAGCGGTCCGGCCTAGCGGTGAAGGAAGACCTGATCACCACCTTCGACCTGTCGGCCATCATCGGCATCACCGGCGACACCTCCGGCTCCATCATCCTGAGCTTCCCCGTGGGACTGGCCTGCCGCATCGCCAGCAACATGCTCATGGAAGAGATCACGGAGCTGAACCAGAGCGTGGAGGACGCCATCGGCGAGATCGGGAACATCGTGGTGGGCGATGCCCGCCGCCTGCTCATCCAGGACGGCTTCAGCCTCTCCATCTCCGTCCCCACGGTGGTGGTCGGCGAAGGCTACCGGATCAGCCGCACCGGCAACATCCCCTGCATCGCCATCCCGTTCACCACCAAGTTCGGCGAGTTCGAGGTGAACGTGGGGCTGAAGACCTAGCACTTCGACTGCGACAAGCCAAAGGACGGGGCGCCCTGCGGCGCCCCGTCCTTTGGCTTAAGGTCTAAGTGGCTTAGGCCTTGTCGAACTTGATCACTTCCACGGGGCAGCTGGCGGCGGCGGCTTCGATGGCGGCCTCCAGGTCGGTGCCGTAGCTGCCGGACAGGGCGCTCATCTCGTCCCGGTTCTCGGAATCCACCCCGTCTTCGCGCACAGAGCCGTTGACGTTGCAGCGGTTGTCAGTGACGTGGAAAACGTCGGGGCACTCGGCCTCGCAGGCGTTGCACACGATGCAGCCTTCTTCGATCCAAACTTTGGTGATGGCCATGATGGTCTCCTCAAGATGCATGGGGGTGCCCAGCGTTGGGCGGACCCTCTTAACCTAGCATCGCCCCCCCGTCCGGACCAAGCATCGCCTCGCCTCTCGGGTCGTGGGAGACTGGAGTTGTGACGGAGGTCCGCCCATGAGCCTGCAGGAAACGGGAATCCTGGCCCAGATCAGGTCCAGGCTGCCCGGCGGGGGCAACCTCCTGGATGACTGCGGGGTGCTGCCTCCGACCCCGACCGGGCAGACCCTGCTCGTGACCACGGACCTCATGGAAGCCGGCCAGCATTTTCGGCTCGACTGGCATCCCGCGGACCTGCTGGCCCGGAAGCTGCTCGCGGTGAACCTCTCGGATCTGGACGCCTCCGGCGCCCGCCCCTTCGGCTACACCCTCACCCTGGCTCTGGGGCCGGAGATCACGGAGCCCTGGCTCGACACCTTCCTGGAAGGACTGGCCGAAGCCAGCCGGGAAGCCGCTGTCCAGGTCCTGGGCGGCGATACCGTGGGCCGTCCCTCGGGGCTGGGGCTGGGCCTCACGGCCTTTGGCTTTGCGACCCGGTGGCTGCGCCGAGACGGCCTCCAGGCGGGCGACCGCCTCTATGTGGACCAGCGCCCCGGCGCCAGCCTCCGGGGCCTGCGCAAGCTGCAGGCGGGCCAGCGCTGGGACCCGGCGCAGCCCGACCCGGACCTGGCGGCCCACCTGGCCCCCCGGCCCCGGCTGGGCCTCGGGCTCCAGCTGGCCGCCCTGCCCGAGGTGCACGCCTGCCTCGACCTCTCCGATGGCCTCAGCCGCGACCTCCGGAACCTGGCCGAGGCCTCGGGCCTCAGCATCGTGGTGGAGGCGGGCCTGGACGAGGACGCCCTCCGCGGGGGCGAGGACTATGCCCGCTGCTTCGGCAGCTCCCTGCCCCAGGCGGCCCTGGAACAGCAGCTGGGTCTGCCCCTCGTGGCCGTGGGCTCGGCCCTGCCCCGCGGAGAAGCGCCGCTGCTGGCCTATGATGGAGGCTCGCTCCGGCCCCTGCCGGACCTCAGCTTCGATCACTTCCACCCATGACGACCCCC
Source organism: uncultured Holophagaceae bacterium (assembly GCA_903876615.1). Next base: position 9,580 of record CAIRAS010000224.1, on the reverse strand, counting down.
CTCGAGAACCCAAGCCCCGCGGCGCCTGCTCCCTCGGGGCTCTGGGGACGCCTGAAGGCCCACATCCTGCACCCGGAGCTGACGCCGGAGCAGGTGGCCTGGAGCTTCGCCCTGGGCTTTTCCATCGCCTGGAACCCCCTGCTGGGGCTGCACACGGCCATGGTGTTCCTGTTCTGCGTGCTCTTCCGGCGCCTGCACCGGCCCCTGATGATCATGGCCATGCTGGTCAACAACCCCTGGACGGTGGTCCCCATCGCCACCGCCAGCACCTGGGTGGGCAACCTGGTGCGGGGCCGCTTCGACAGCACCAACCTGGCCCGGGTCGAGTGGCACCAGATCGGCTGGCGCAGCTTCCTCACGTGGTCGGGCTTCGAGGCCATGACCAGCATGCTGCGCCCGATCCTGAAGTCCTACCTGATTGGCGGAACCCTCTGTACCCTTCTGGCCCTGCCTGTTGGATACTTCTTCATGCTGTGGCTGGCCCGGCGCCTGCGGCGCGTGCACTGGCCGCACCTGCACCTGCCCATCCCGCACCCCCACGACCCCCCTTCCGGAGACTGACCCCATGGACATGCGCTTCCTCATGAAACAGGCCCAGCAGATGCAGGCGAAGCTCGCCGAGACCCAGGCCAACCTGCGCGTCGAGGGCACCGCCGGCGGGGAGCTGGTCAAGATCACCCTGAATGGGTCCAAGGAGCTGATGGGGGTTTCCATCAACAAGGACGCCATGGATCCGGAGGACCCCTCCATGCTGGAGGACCTGCTGCTGGCGGCCTTCCGCGATGCGGGGACCAAGGTGGACGAGACCATGAAGAAGCAGATGGGCGGCATGGGTGCCGGCCTCAACCTGCCGGGCCTGGGGCTCTAGTGAGCACGAAGGAGCGTTTAGCATGAAGCTGCCGCCGCCCCTGGAGGCCGTAGTGGAGAGCCTCCAGAAGCTGCCGGGGGTGGGCGCGAAGTCCGCCCAGCGTATGGCCCTGCACCTGCTCAAGGAGGGCCCCGAGGCCATGGCGCACATGGCGCACCTGCTGCAGCAGGCCGCCGAGAAGGTGGGTTTCTGCGAGGTCTGCGGCGCCTTCACGGATCAGCCGACCTGCCCCATCTGCCAGGATTCCCGCCGGGACCCCGTGAGTCTCGTCATCGTGGCCGAAGCCTCCAACGTGCTCAGTTTCGAGCGCAGCGGCCACTTCCGGGGCCGCTATCACGTGCTGGGCGGGCTCATCTCGCCCCTGCGCGGCGTGGGTCCCGACCAGCTCCGCATCCGCGAGCTGCTCAAGCGCCTCGAGGACGGCGCCATCAAGGAAGTGATCCTGGCCACCAACCCCACCGTGGACGGTGAGGCCACGGCCAGCTGGCTGGCCCGCATGCTCGAGCCCATCGGCCTGCGCGTCACGCGGATCGGCCTCGGCCTCCCCATCGGCAGCGACCTCGAATACGCCGACGAGCTCACCCTCGACCGCGCCATGGAAGGCCGCCGGCTGGTCTGAGGGCGGGGTGAGAGTAGAAACAACTCTCGCGGAGGGGCGCAGAGATTGTGGAGGTTGCAGAGAACAGAATCCTTCCTCTGCGAACCTCTGCTTTCTCGTCTTTTCTCTGCGAGAGTTTTTTTCTTTATAGCCCGTTCCTCAGTACCGCACGCTGACGTCGCCGTTGGCCCAGGTCTGGCAGGCGAGGCGCTGGTCGGGGGTGGCCCGGAGCGCTTGGAGCACGCGCGCTTCGGCGGCGCCCTTGTCGCTGAGGTGCTCGGCGCCTTCCACCACCGTGACCAGGCAGGTGCCGCAGCGGGCGTGGCCACCGCAGCGGTGGTTGAGCGGGACACCAGCCGAGGCGCTGGCGGCGAGCAGGGCAGTCTCCCGCTCGCATTCGGCGGTGCCAGGAGTCTTGCCATCGAAGTGGACGCGAATCATGAACTACCTGTAAGTCATAAAAGCAGGGGGGATAGGGACAACTGATCCCTAACTGTATCAGGCCTGCGGGCGGGCCAGATGCTCTTTTGCCGTCGCCAGGAACCGGGCCCGGGCCAGGGCGTGCTCCACGATGGGAGCGGGATAGCCGAGGCGCCGCCGCAGGGCCTCCGGTGCCTTCCAGGGCTCGTGGACCAGGGTGGGCGGCAGCTCCGCCAGCTCCGGCACCCAGCGCTTCACATAGGCGCCCTCGGGATCGAACTTCAGCCCCTGGGCCACGGGATTGAAGATGCGGAACCAGGGCTGGGCGTCACAGCCGCAGCCCGCGCTCCACTGCCAGCCGGCGTTGTTCGGGGCCCAGTCGCCATCCGTGAGCCAGCGCAGGTAGTGGGCCTCGCCCTGGCGGTAGTCGAGCAGCAGGTGCTTGGTCAGGAAGCTGGCGGCCACCATGCGGGCCCGGTTGTGGACGAACCCTTCCGCCCGCAGCTGGCGGGCGGCGGCATCCACCACCGGGTAGCCCGTGCGGCCCTCGGTCCAGGCGGCCCAGGCCACCGGGTCCTCCCGCCAGGGAAAGCCCTCGAAGCCCGCCCGGAAGGGACGCTTCAGCAGCTCTGGCCACTCCGCCAGGAGGTGATGGCTGAACTCCCGCCACAGCAGCTCGTTGAGGAAGGGACGGGCCAGGTCGCCGGCCCTGGCCGCGGCCTGCCAAACCGTGCGCACGGACAGGGTCCCGAACTTGAGGTCGGCGCCCAGCCGCGAGGTGCCCGGCCGGTCCATGCGGTCGCGATCACCGCCGTAGGCTCCGAGGGGGCCCTGCACAAAGGCCTTCAGCCGCGCCCGGGCGGCCTTCTCTCCGCCCGGCAGCAGCAGCGGATTGCGGTCGATGCCCAGCTCCTGCAGCGACGGCACCGGGACGCCCACCTGGGGCAGCTCCGGGGGCCAGGGCGGCAGCGCGCGGAGAGCGGGCCTGACCGGGCCCGGGTCCAGCCTCGCAGCGCAGGCCCGGCTGAAGGGCGTGAACACCCGGAACATGGCGCCCTGCCCGTTCCGCACGCTGCCCGGCGGCAGCAGCGTGGTGCCTTCGAAGAGGCGGAAGGCGATGCCCTCCCGCTCCAGCGCAGCAGCCACCCGGCGGTCCCGCTCCTGGCCAAAGGGTTCCACCCAGCGGTGGGCCAGCACCTGGTCCACCTTCCACAGCGCGGCCAGCCGGGCCACCACCTCCACGCTGCGCCCGGGGACCACCTGCAGGGGCGAGCCCAAGTGGGCCAAGTTGGCCTCCAGGGCCACCAGGGATTCCCGCAGGAACTGCATGCGGTGAGGCAGCTCCTGAGCCCGGCTGGGATCGAAGAAATAGGGATCCAGCACGAACAGCGGGAGCACCTCGCCGGAGGCCGCAGCCTCCGCCAGCGGCCCGTGGTCCGCCACCCTCAAGTCCTTGCCACGGAACCACACCAGGGAGCGCATGACTCGAGGTTAGTCCGTCTCTACCCGAAAGGCTGAACCACGAAAGAAGGTCAGGCATTCTGTTTTCTTCTTCGTGGTGAATCCGAGGCCGGGCAGGCCCTGCGCCCCAGGTCCGACCTTGGAAGATGAGGGGTTGGATGCGACAATTGCCTTTCCAAACCTTGTCTTTCCAGCACCACGGAGACTGAAATGATCTGGAAGCGTTGCCTGGGCCTCGCGGCCGCTTGCGCCGTGGCGCACCCACTCATGGCCCAGGGGACCGCCCCCGCCAATGACTCCGGCGCCACGGCCTGGATGCTCACTTCCACCACCCTGGTGCTGCTCATGGTCCCAGGCCTGGCGATGTTCTACGGGGGCCTGGTGCGGACCAAGAACGTCCTCGGCACCATGATGCACTCCTACGCGGCCATGGCCGTGGTGGGCGTGCTCTGGGCGGTGGTGGGCTACGCGCTCAGCTTCGGCCCCAACGCCCTGGGCGGCCTCATTGGCTGGGACTCGAAGCTCTTCCTGCTGCGGGGCATCGACCACACGATCCTGCCTGCCGGGATACCGGAGTACGCCTTCGCCAGGTTCCAGGGCAAGTTCGCCATCATCACGCCCGCGCTCATTGCCGGGGCCGTGGCGGAGCGCATCTCCTTCCGGGGCTGGCTGGCCTTCATCACCCTGTGGGTCCTCTTCGTCTATTGCCCTCTGTGTCACTGGGTGTGGGCCCCCGACGGCTACTTCTTCAACCTGGGCGCCAAGGGCGCCATCGACTTCGCCGGCGGCACGGTGGTGCACATCTCCTCCGGCGCGGGCGGCCTAGCCCTGGCCCTGTTCCTGGGCGCACGCCACGGCTACCCCAAGACCGCCATGGCACCCAACAACCTGACCTTCACCCTGCTCGGGGCGGGCCTGCTGTGGGTGGGCTGGTTCGGCTTCAATGCCGGCTCCTCCGTGGCCTCGAACCTGGAGACGGCCCGGGCCCTCACGGTGACCCAGGTGGCCGCCGCCACTGGCGCCCTCACCTGGATCCTCATCGAGACCATCCGCGACGACAAGGCCACCAGCCTGGGCATGGCCTCGGGCATCCTGGCCGGCCTGGTCGTGATCACCCCCGCCGCAGGTGTGGTCCAGGTGGGCGGGGCCATTGCCCTGGGCGCCATCGCCGCCTGCTGCTGCTACGGCATGATCCTGCTCAAGAACCGCCTGGGCTACGACGACTCTCTGGACGCCTTCGGCATCCACGGCACCGGCGGCATCGTGGGCGCCCTGGGTCTCACCTTCTTCATCCGGGACGCCTGGTGGGTGGAAGCCGGCGCCAAGGTGCCGGGCTGGGGCATTCTCGCTCAGCTGCGGGTGCAGGGCTTCGCCGTGCTCTGCACGATCCTGTTCTCCGTGGTGATGACCCTCATCATCGCGGCCCTGGTGCAGAAGTTCATCGGCTTCCGCGTCTCCGAGGCCGTCGAGAAGACCGGCCTTGACCACGAGCTCCACGGCGAGCGCGCCTACGGCCTGAACAACCTGAACTGATCGGGGACCGCCATGAAACTCATCACCGCCATCATTCCTGAAGAGAAGCTCGACGAGGTCCGCGAAGCCCTCATCGAGGCCGAGATCGAGCGCATCACCGTGCTGCGCGTGAGCGGCCACGGCCGCCAGCAGGAGATCACCATCCAGCGCGGCAAGAAGGTCGTGCCCAACCTCATCCCCAAGGTCCAGATCACCATCGCCTGCAACGACGCCTTCGAGGACATCACCGTGGACACCATCATCCGCACCGCCCGGCACGGTGAGGGCCAGGTGGGTGACGGCAAGATCTTCGTCCAGGACCTCCAGGACTGCATCCGCATCCGCACCGGCGAGCGCGGCGGCCAGGCCATCTGAACAGCCGGATTACAGACACAGCCAGCGATCCTGGGTGCTTATCCCCTTCATCCCTGTTCGCAAGAGCTTTTCGACGGGGATAACTGCGGATGAAGGGGATGAAGAAGGCCACTCACGGGAGCTTCGGCGCCAGGTCCCAGGGGTGCCGACTGCGTTCGCGGGTTAGGTCAGAGCGGCCTTCCCTGGGGCTCAGGCCTCGTCGCCGCTGACCAGGGCCAGCCGCCAGAGGCTGGGCGGGTCCGGGTGGAGCAGCCAGTCGGACACCACGGGCCGGCGGGTCCAGGCGCCCATCTCGAGTTCCTGGTCCAGCTGCCCGGCGCTCCAGCCCGCATAGCCGAGATACAGGCGGTAGTGGGCCAGGGGATCGCCCAGGAGGGCTTCCAGCAGGTCCTTGCGGTGGCTCACGAAGTGGGTGAGGTCCACCACCGTGTCGTCATCCTCGGGCAGGCCGCCCTGCACCATCAGGATGCCCCGCTGGGGATCCACAGGCCCCCCGCGCCAGGCGATGGCCTCGTCGTCCCCCCCGTAAGCCATCCCCCCCTCCTCTGAGACCTGGGCCAGCGTCAGGGGCAGCGGGCGGTTCAGGATGAGGCCCAGGGCGCCATCTTCGTCATGCTCCACGATCAGGATGACCGTGTGGAGGAAGTTGGGGTCCAGGAGCGCGGGGCTGGCCACGAGGAGGCAGGGGGCTTCGTACGACATGATGCCGATGATGATAGCCCACCGCACCCGTTAGGCTGGAGGGATGCGCACAGCCCTCCCCTCCCATCTGGGTGCCCTCCGCGAAGGGTACGCCCTCCTGCGCCGCCATCCGGCCATGGCGCTGGGCCTGGCGCTGCTGGCCATGGTCCTGGCCCAGCTCGCACCCGCCCTGGAGCTCGCCGCCGGCGTGGGGCCCAGCCTGATCTTCCAGCCGATCTTCGGCTTCGCCGCCCTGCTGCCCCTGGAGATGTTCTTCATCCCGCGCCTGCAGGCCCAGCTGGATGCCGAGGTGCTCAACCTGCCCGCGAATCCGGCCGCGGGCTGGCAGGGCCTGTTCGACCAGCGCTGGCTGGCGACCTTCCTCGCCCGCCTGGCCGTGAGCGTGACCGTGGGGCTGGGGCTGCTGCTCTTCCTCATTCCCGGCATCGTGGTCCTGACCCTGTTCGGCTGGGCGCCCATGCGGATGCTGCTCCGCGGAGAAGGCTTCGTGGCCGCCCTCAAGGGCAGCCAGGCTGCCATGGCCCGCAGCTGGCCCCGCATCGTCCAGGCGGTGCTGGCGATGATTCTCGTGGCCCTGACCTACAACATGGCCGCGGGCTGGGCCATGGACCACCTGCTGCCCGCCACGGACCCCGACCTGGGCCCTGGCGCGCTGCTGCGCCTGAAGCACCCGGCCTTCTGGTGCTTCAACTTCCTGGGCGGCCTGCTCAACCTCTGGCTCAGCTGCTCCCTGCTGGCCCTCTTCCACCGCCTCGAGGCCCTGGTGGCCGCACCGGGCTGAGGCTCAGTCCTCGTCCGGAAAGTAGCCCGGATCCTCGACCTCGACCAGCTCGCCCTTGGCCAGGCGCTGCTGCTGGTCGGCGCTCAGGGTGGCCTCCTGCCAGCGCGGGTCGCTGCGGCCGTTGAAGAAGTGGGCCGAGGCCTCGGCCTCATCGAAGGCCTGCCGACTGCGCCAGAGGTGCACCCAGCCCACGTGGTTGACGCGCGCCCAGACCCTCACGTGCAAGGCCCCCCAGCGTTGCTCTCCTTGCGCAGGACCCCCACGGCATGGGCCAGCAGGGGCCAGGCCAGCTGGATCTGCTCCAGGGCCGCCGCGGGCCGCCCGGACAGGTTCAGGATCACCGTGTGGCCGGCGATGCCGCAGACGGCCCGGCTGGCGAAGGCGAGGGGGTGCCCGCCCCGGGCCCGGATGAGCTCGCAGATGCCGGGGGCCTCGCGCTCGATGACGGACCGGGTGGCCTCCGGGGTGGTGTCCCGGGTGCCGAACCCCGTGCCGCCGCAGGTGAGCACCAGCGGGGTGCCCGCCGCCACCTGGCCGCGCAGGTCCTGCTCCAGCTGGTCCGGCTCGTCGGGCAGCAGCGCCGCGGTCACGGACTGGACCCCCTGCCCCTTCAGCCACTCCGTCAGCAGGGGCGTGGACTGGTCCTGGTATTCGCCGCGGGAGGCCCGGTCCGACAGGGTGATCAGGTGCACGTGATCCATGCGGGGCCTCCGTTCGTCGTTCTGTTCCGAGAATGCCACAATGGCTCATGGCCGATGCACCGAAGTCCACTCCCATCCGCCCTGGTGCCGCCCTGGGCCTGCTCGGCGGCGGCCAGCTGGGCCGCATGTTCACCCTGGCCGCCCGCAACCTGGGCTTCCGCGTCCACGCCCTGGACCCGGGCCACGACTGCCCCGCGGGGCAGGTGGCGGACCTGGAGATCCGGGCCGCCTACAACGATGTCTACGCCGCCCAGGCCCTGGCCCGGGGCGTGGACGTGGTCACCGTCGAGTTCGAGAACATCCCCGCGGAGACCCTGGCGGCGGTGGCGGGCCTGCGCCCCATGCACCCGGCGGCGAGTGTGCTCTACACGGTGCAGCACCGTCTGCGGGAGAAGACCTTCCTGGCCGAGCATGGCTTCCCTGTGACCCCCTTCCGGTCCATCGACAGCCTGACGGACCTCCAGGCCGCTGCGGCGGACCTGGGCCTGCCTGCGGTGCTCAAGACCGCCAGCTTCGGCTACGACGGCAAGGGCCAGCAGAAGCTCACCAGCCTCGCGGACCTGGCCCCGGCCTGTGAGGCCCTGGGCGCCCAGCAGGGCATCCTCGAGGCCTGGGTTCCCTTCGAGCTGGAGTGCAGCGTCATCTGTGCCCGCTCCGCCGCCGGCGAGTCCTGCGTCTGGCCCGTGGCCGAGAACGCGCACCGGAACCACATCCTGGACACCACCGTCTTCCCCGCCCGGATCCCGGCCGCGGTGGCCGCGCGGGCCCAGGCCATGGCCCTGGAGATCGCCGCGGCCCTGGGGGTGGTCGGCATGCTCACGGTGGAGTTCTTCCTCAAGCCCGGCGGCGCGCTGCTGGTCAATGAGCTGGCGCCGCGGCCCCACAACAGCGGCCACGCCACCATCGACGCCTGCGTCACCAGCCAGTTCGAGCAGCAGGTGCGCGCCGTCTGCGGCCTGCCCCTGGGCGACACCGCCCTGCTGCGACCGGCGGCCATGGCCAATCTGCTGGGGGACCTCTGGCCCGCCACCGGCGAGCCGCCCTGGGAGCGGATCCTCGCCCATCGGGACGTGAAGCTGCACCTCTACGGCAAGCTCGAGGCCCGCCCCGGCCGGAAGATGGGCCACCTCACCGCCCTGGCCGACACTCCCGAAGCCGCCCTGGCCAAAGTCCTCGCCGCCCGCGAGGCCCTCAACGGCTAATGCCCCAGAGGTCGTACCTGTTCCTTTTTATCCCCTTCATCCCCTGCATCCCTGTTTCTTGTGTCTTGTGTCTTGTGTCTCTGGTCCTCTCCCCTACAAGTCGCCAAGTTAGACAGTGGCAAGCGGCAGCAAGGCGCAGAATCAGCGTCCGCCGGTGTTCACCTCATTCACAAGCTGTTTTTACAGGGGTGAAGGGGATGGGCCTTCCTGGTGTGTTCAACGTCCTGCGGCCCCCGTCCATGAGGGTCAGCGCCGGGCCCACCCCAGCACCCAGAGCACGCCCAGCAGGGCCATGGCGTCGCGCTCGTCGGGGTCCATGCGCTGGTTCCGCTGGGCCAGTTCCTCCGGACCGGGACCCCGCATGACCACCCGGTGCGTCTCCCGGGCGGGATCCTCCAGCAGCACCCAGTCTGGGGCCGTGCGGCCCACCACCGCGGCCCCGATGCGCGGGGCGCCCACCTTCCAGCGCACCTCCAGCGGCTCCCACTGGCCTGCGTTCATCACGCGCCAGGGGCCCTCCTGGGGCAACGCAGTCAGGTCCAGCACCGCGTCGCGGTCCAGGAACCGCACCACCAGCCGCGCCTGAGGCGGGGCGACCGGCTCGGGCTTCCGGCAGCCGAGGCCCGCCATCAGAAGGACCACCACCAGGAGCCACCGCATCTGTACCTCCCCCTCCATTCTGGTGTCTTTCAGGGGGCGCGAAAGGTGCCTTCGCGCCGCGGGTGCTATTTCCTGAAGTAGGCCCGGATCGCGTCCACAACGGCCCCCGCATAGCGCTCCCGGAAGCCGGGATCCCGCAGGTTGGCGGCGTCCTCCTCGTTGGTGAGGTTCGCCACCTCGATGAGCACCTTGGTGGCGCCGGTGCTGTAGCGGATGACCGCCGGCACCCACTTCCCGCCGCTCCGGTGGATGACGTTCCGGATGGGCCGGTTGGCGTGGATGGGGATGCGGTCCTGCTCC
>CAIRAS010000223.1 GCA_903876615.1 uncultured Holophagaceae bacterium | reverse complement strand
GATCTGCCGGAAGCGCTCCATGCTCTTTTCGAGGGCGGCCTCGGACTGCTGACGCGCCATGCGGGTGCGCAGGGCCGCGACCCCGAAGGCCAGGGTGTTGGCCAGCTCCGTCAGGAGGTGGGCCTCCTTGGCGTCGAAGGCGTCCGGCCGGGCCGAGTAGATGTTGAGGGCCCCGAACACCTCGGTGCCCATGAACATCGGCAGCACCAGGGAGGAGGCATAGCCACGCCGGACCGCCTCGGCCCGCCAAGGCGCGAAGTGGGGGTCCGTCAGGATGTTCCGGGCCGAAGAGGCGCACCCGGTGCGGATGGCGGTCCCCGTGGGGCCCCGGCCCCGCTCGGTGTCCGCCCAGGTGAGCCCCAGGGTCTGGAGGTAGCCCACCTCCAGACCCGCCTGGGCGACGGGCCGCACGGTCTTGGCGGCATCCTGCTCCGCGAGGCCGACCCAGGCCAGGCGGTAGCCGCCGACCTCCACGATGATCCGGCAGACTTCGTTCAGCAGCGCGTCCTCGTCGGTCGCGTGGATGATCGCCAGGTTGCAGTCACTGATGGCGCGGAGGTCGCGGTTGACCCTCAGCAGCTCGTCCTTGGTGTTCTCCCATCCGGTCACATCCGTGCCGACGCCCAGCATGGCGAAGGGGCGTCCTTCCGCGTCCCGGACCAGGCTGGTGCGCAGGTCCACGTGGACGAGCGCACCATCCCGACCACCGTTGATCACCTTGCCGTGCCAGTGGCCCTTGGCCAGAGTCTCCTGGATGAGGAAGCGCTGCTGTTCGGCCTGCACGGGGTCGGCCGAATAGAACTCCGTGGTCTGGCCGATGAGCGCTTCCCGAGTCTCGCCGAAGACCCGACACTGGGCCTCGTTCACGTAGGCGATCTGACCGAACAGATCCGTGACCGTCACCATGTCCAGGGCCTGGTCCAAGGCCAGGGCCTGGAGCCGCTGGCTCGCCTCGGTGGTCCTGCGCTCGGTGATGTCCAGGTAGCTCAGGAGCAGGGCTCCCTCGGGCAGGGGGATCGCGGTGACCTCCAGCCAGACGGGAGCCCCGTCCCCCCAGTCGAGGCGGACCCGCACCAGGTCAGCCCCACCCTCGAACCAGGCCCGCTCGTTCAGGGGCAGGGGCGCGCCGCCCTCACCGGACACCTGGCACCCGAAATCAAGCCGGTCCTGAGAACCGGCCACCCGCCGGCCCAACCTCAGCAGGTGGAGCGCCGCCGGGTTGGCCTCGAGCGTCCGTCCCTCCGCATCCAGCAGCACGAGCCCCTGAGGCAGCCCCTCCAGGAGACCGCTCCAGCCCAACCGGGCGGAAGAAGCCTCGCGGTGGGTACTTTCAGGCATGGACCTCTCCCGGATCGATACAGAAGATCCTATCGGCCTACCCGCCGATCTCCTGAATCCGAGCCGTCGGATCGGCCGAGCGCCAGAAGCGGGTAGTTCTTGCCATTGTTGCCAATGCAGACCCGGTTAGCGGCCAGACTCCGCAGAAAAGGCCCTCCACGGAGTTCACGAAGTCGCCCTGCGGGCGCAGGAAGCACACGAATGCGCCATGGCCAGAACGGAACTGATCACCGCCAAGGCGCCAAAAATCTATCCGCCTCGTGTATCGGCGCAGCCGATACGCGAGACGAAAATAGCCTATTGCGTCCCAGCCCCTCAGCGGCGCAGCAGCTCCCGGATGGTCTCGATGGCGTCGGGGTTCTCCAGGGCGCTGAGGTCCCCGTGCACGGTGCCTTCCCGGGCCAGGTCCCGGAGCAGGCGACGCATGATCTTGCCGCTGCGGGTGCGCGGCAGGGTCGGCGTGAAGACCACCCGCGAGGGCTTGGCGAAGGAGCCCAGCTCCGCGGCGATGCGATTGATCAGGCCCTGGGCCAGCTCGGGCGAGGCCCCGGCCCCGGCCCGCAGGATCACGAAGGCCACGGGGACCTCGCCCTTGACGGGATCTGGCACGCCGATGATGGCGG
>CAIRAS010000222.1 GCA_903876615.1 uncultured Holophagaceae bacterium | reverse complement strand
GGGCCAGCTCGAGCAGAAGGCGGCCCGGGGGCTTGGGCGAGCGAATCCAGGGGCGGCCCCGGTGCTCGCCGAAGGAGGCGCCGTCCTGGATGGCGCGCTTGGTGGCGCTGGCCCGGGGGTTGTTCAGGATCTCCCGGAAGGTCCAGAGCACGTCCTCGGCGCTGACCGCGCGGCCGTCCGGGAAGCGGGCGTCCGCGCGGAGGGTGAAGCTGAGGCTGCCATCTTCCAGCAGGGTCCAGTGCGTGGCCAGGCGCGGCGTCAGCGCCCCATCGGCGCGGATGCCCACCAGGGCGTCTCCCGCCAGGGACTGGAGGATCCACTGCTCGTAGCTGTCGCCCTGGATGAAGTCGAGGGGGCCGGGATCGGCCGGGAGGGACTCCTCCACGACCTGGGCGGGCGCAAGCAGGGTGGCGAGGGCCAGGGCGAAGGCCCAGAGGGTTGTGCGCATGGCTGGATCCGGGGACAGCCCCGAAGATGCACCAGCGGGCGCACCAGGAAAAGGGCGAAGGGACCCTGTCCAGATCTGTCGGCAGGGGCGGATGGGTGTTGCTACTCTGATTGCGGGGGGGAAACCCGTTGGCGGATCTTTCGAAATCGAAGCTGTGGTGGTGGTGGCCCCTGATGGCCCGGCATCGGCGCACCCTCCACTGGGGCTTGCTGGCCACGGTCTGGTGCAGCGTGGCGGCTTCGGTGGTGCCCTACTGGTCCGGCCGCGCCGTGAACGCCCTCGAGCACCAGGACTGGCACGGCTCCCGGGTCTACCTGGCCTGGATGCTGGCCTTCACGGCCATCGCGGGCATCGGGCGCTACCTCATGCGGAACACCCTCATCGGCCTCAGCCGCGAGGTGGAGCGGGAGCAGCGCGAGGCCCTCTACGGGTTCCTGCTGGCGCGGCCCTTCGCCTTCTACGAGCGGCAGCGGGTGGGTGACCTCATGTCCCGGGTAGGGGACGACGTGGGCACCGTGCGCATGGCCACGGGTCCCGGCCTCATGAGCTTCCTCCAGGTCATCTCCATCCTCCCCGTGACCCTGGGCCTGATGTTCCACACCAACTGGCGCCTCACCCTGGCGGTGATGCTGCCGTTCTCCTTCCTGGCCATGGGCTTCTATGTCATCGGCAAGTGGAGCCACCTGGTGCAGCAGAAGCTGCAGGTCGCCTTCTCGGCCCTGTCCACCTTCAGCCACGAGACCATCAGCGGCGAGCGGGTCGTGCAGGCCTTCGGGTTGGAGGATGCGCGGGTGGCGCAGTTCAACACGCTCAGCCGGCGCCACGCGTCCCTGAGCATGAAGCAGTCCGTGATCTTCAGCGCCTACGCGCCCCTGTCGGCCTTCATGAGCGGCGCCTCGGCCCTGGTGCTGGTGGCCTACGGCGGCGCTCTGGTGGTGAAGGGCACCTTGACCCTGGGCGACCTCACGGCCTTCACCGGGTTCCTGGTGGCCCTGGCCTGGCCGGTCATGAGCCTGGGCTGGTCCGCGAACCTCTTCCAGCGGGCCCGGGCCGGGCAGGAGCGCCTCGACTACCTGCTGCACAGCCCCGAGCGCCCCCTGCCGCCCGCGGAACCCATCACCCTGCCGGAGACGCCGGCTTCCCTGTCGCTCGAGGGGGTCACCCACCGCTTTGAGACGGGCCGGGGCCTCGGGCCCCTGGACCTCAGCCTGGCGCCCGGGGACAGCCTCGCGGTGGTGGGCGGCATCGGGTCCGGCAAGACCCTGCTGCTGCAGGTCCTGGCGGGGCTCCGCGAGCCCCAGTCCGGCCGGATGCGGGTGGATGGCGAGCCCCTGACCGACGCCAACCTGCGCCGCCACTGGGCGGGGCTCGGCTGGGTGCCCCAGGATGCCTTTCTGTTCTCGGACACCCTGCGCGTCAACCTGGCCATGGGGCGGCCCGAGGCCACCGAGGAAGAAATCTGGGAGATCGCCCGGGTGGTGGCCATGGACGAGCTGATCCGCCGGCTGCCCGACGGCCTGGACACCGTGGTCGGCGAGCGGGGCGTGATCCTCAGCGGCGGCGAGCGCCAGCGCACAGCCCTGGCCAGGGCCCTGCTCCGCCGCCCCCGGCTGCTGCTGCTGGATGACGCCCTCTCCGCAGTGGACGCGGAGACCGAGAGCCGGATCCTCGAGAATCTGAGGGGCTTCCTCGGGAAGTCCACCCTCCTGGTGGCCACCCACCGCGTGTTCGTGGCCGAGACCTGCGCCCGGGTGCTGGTGCTGGAGGAGGGTTGCACCGTCCAGCTGGGCACGCCGGAAGCCCTGGCCGTCCAGCCGGGGCTGTTCGCCCGGCTGCGGAAGCTCCAGAGTTTGGAGCGGGAGCTGGTGCGCGGGCCGGAACTTCAGTTCTAAATTCATCAAGAGGTCGCTTGGTCCGATAGAAGGGGGGCAGGGCGTACTCCGTGGGTCCCATGTCTGAACCGGTCCAGAACCTCAGGCCGCCTGCTCGCCAGGAGTGGGATTCGTTGCTTGAGGCGCTGCCTCAGGGAATGGTCCACCTGGATGGCGCCGGGCGGGTGGTCGAGGCCAACGGCTCAGCCCTGCGTCTGCTGCGGCGGGATCGGGACAGCCTCCTGAGCCAGAGTTTGTTCCCGAGCGACTGTCGGCTGCTGGCCGCGGGTGGGACGGCCCTCGCCCCGGAGCACTATCCGGGGGCGCAGCTTGGGGCTGGCCGCGTGCCGAAGGAGCGGGCCATGGTCGGTCTGGGCTGGGCTGATGGCATCCAGGTCTGGCTGGACTATTCGGCGACGCCCCTGGCCCAAGGCGGCGTGTTGATGACCTTCGAGGACCGCACCGAGGCCTACTATGCCCAGGCCATCCTGGCGGCCCGGAGCCGCATCGTGGACCTGGGCGCCACAGCCACCCTGGAGCAAATCCTGCGGGCCACCCTGGATGAGGCCGAGCTGCTGACGGGCAGCTGCATCGGCTTCTACCACTTCATGGACGCGGATCAGGAGAACCTCACCCTCCAGGCCTGGAGCACCCGCACGGGCCGGGACTTCTGCAAGGCCGAGGGCCATGGCCTCCACTACCCGGTGAAGCAGGCCGGGGTCTGGGTGGACGCGGTCCGGCAGGGGGTGCCGGTCATCCACAACGACTATGCCAGCCTCCCCCACCGCAAGGGACTGCCGGAAGGCCACGCGCACGTGCTGCGGGAGCTGGTGGTGCCCGTGCTGCGTGGGGGCCGCATCGTCGCCGTGCTGGGGGTGGGCAACAAGCAGGACCCCTATGGCTCGCGCGATGTGGAGACGGTCCAGCAGTTCGCGGACTTGGCCTGGGAGGTCGCCGAGAAAAAGCGTACGGAAGAGGCGCTCTTCACCAGCCAGGCCCAGCACCTCAGCATGCTGCGCACGGCCATGGACGCCGTCTGGCTGCTGGACGCCCAGGGCCGGATCCTGGAGGTCAACGACGCGGCCTGCCTCATGCTGGGATACAGCCGGGAGGAGCTCCTGGGCAGGACCCCGAGTGACCTGGAGGCGGCGGAAAGCCAGGCGGAAACCCGGGCCCACTTCGAGCTGATTGTGCAGAGGGGCTGGGACATCTTCGAGTCCGTCCACCGGCGGAGGGATGGCACGACCCTGCCCGTGGAAGTGTCGGCCACCCACCTGCCGGACACCGGGCAGTTCGTGGTCTATATCCGGGACATGTCCGACCGGAAGCGGCTCGAGGTTGAGCGGCTGGACCTGGAGCAGCAGTTCCAGCGGGCCCAGAAGATGGAGAGCCTCGGCAGCCTCGCCGGCGGCGTGGCCCACGACATGAACAACGTGCTGGGGGCCATCATGGCCCTGTCGTCCATCCACGAAGCTCAGGCGCCCCGTGGCTCCTCCCAGCAGCGCAGCATGGAGACCATCACCAAGGCCTGCCTCCGGGGCCGGACGCTGGTGCAGGGCCTGCTGGGCTTCGCCCGGCAGGGCATCACCGAGGAGCGGCTCCTCAACCTGAATGAGGTCGTGCGGGAGCAGACCGCCCTCCTGGAGCACACCACCCTGCAGAGGGTCCGCCTCGAGATGGAGCTCGACCGGGCCCTGGCCCCAGTCCTGGGGGATCCCGCAGCCCTGGGCCACGCCCTGATGAACCTCTGCGTCAACGCCGTGGATGCCATGCCCGAGGGCGGTACCCTCACGCTGCGGACCCGGAATGCAGGACCCACCCTGGTCGAGCTGGAGATCCAGGACTCGGGCAAGGGGATGCCCCCGGAGGTCATGGCCAAGGCCATGGACCCGTTCTTCACCACCAAGCCCCAGGGCAAGGGCACCGGCCTCGGACTCTCGATCGTCTATGGCACCGTGAAGTCCCATCGTGGGCGCCTGGATCTGCACAGCACCGAGGGGGTGGGCACCCGCATCACGATCCAGCTGCCGGCTGCTGCGCGGGAGTCGGGCCCGGCCCCCCTGGTGTTGCCGCCTTCCCCCAACGCCCAGCCCCTGCGGGTGCTGGTGGTGGATGACGACGAGCTGCTGCAGATGAGCCTCTGCATCTTGCTCCAGACGCTGGGGCACACGTCGGAGGCCGTCGAGTCCGGCGAGGCGGCCCTGGCGCTGCTGGAGACCGGGGCGCCCTTCGACCTGGTGGTCCTCGACCTGAACATGCCGGGCCTGGGAGGGGCGGGGACGCTGCCCCTGCTGCGTCAGCTGCGGCGGGACCTGCCGGTGGTGGTGGCCACGGGCCGGGCCAACCAGCAGGCTGCTGAGCTGGTGGCCCAGCACTCCAAGGCCAGCATCCTCCCAAAGCCCTTCACCCTGGAGGAGCTGAAGGCACACCTAGCCCTGGTGCTGCCCCGCCGGGGAGCCTGATCAGGCGCCGTCGCGGAAGGTGACCTTGTTGATCTCGGCGAAGGTGGTGAGACCCAGCCGCACCTTCTCCAGGGCGCTGTCCCGCAGGAACTGCATGCCCCCGCGCCGGGCTGCGGCCTTGACCTCGCGGACCGGGGCGCGCTGGATGAGCAGCTCGCGGAGCTCGTCGTTGAGGCCCATGAACTCGATGATGGCCTGGCGACCCCGGAAGCCGGTGCCGTGGCAGTCCACGCAGCCCACGCGGTCGAACAGGGTGGCGCCGCTCAGCCAGGCCGCATCGACGTCATTCTCTTCCAGATCCAGGGCCGTTGGCGGGGGGGCCGGCCGCTTGCACTTGGGGCAGAGGACGCGGATGAGCCGCTGGGCCAGGATGCAGTTCAGGGAGGAGACGAAGTTGTAGACCTCGACGCCCATGTGCTGAAAGCGGCCCAGCACATCCAGGACGTTGTTGGCATGGACCGTGGTGAACACCAGGTGGCCCGTCAGGGCGGACTGGATGGCAATCTGGGCGGTCTCGGGGTCGCGGATCTCACCCACCAGGATCTTGTCGGGGTCGTGGCGGAGGATGGACCGCAGGCCCAGGGCGAAGGTCAGGCCCTTCTTCTCGTTGACGGGGATCTGGGTGACGCCTTCCAGCTGGTACTCGACCGGGTCCTCGATGGTGATGATCTTGTCCTCGGGGGTCTTGATCTCGCTGAGGACCGCGTAGAGGGTGGTGGTCTTGCCGGAGCCCGTGGGACCCGTCACCAGGAACATCCCGTAGGGCTCATGGGCGAAACGGCGAAGCCGCTTCAGCTCGTGATCCGAAAAACCCAGGATTTCCAGCGTGAGCGACTGGAATTCCTCGGTGAGGTTCTCCTTGTCGAGGATGCGGATCACCGCGTCCTCGCCGTGGATGGTGGGCATGATGCTGACGCGGAAGTCGATGGCCCGGCCGCGCACCTTGAGCTTGAAGCGGCCGTCCTGGGGCTTCCGCTTCTCGGCGATGTCCAACTCGGACATGACCTTGATGCGGCTGATGATGGGCGAGGCGAAGCGCCGGTCGATGGGGTCCGCAGCGGAGTAGAGGCTGCCGTCGATGCGGTACTTGATCTGGAAGCCCGTGGCCGTGGTCTCGAGGTGGATGTCCGAGGCGCGGCGCTGGAGGGCGTTGAAGATCGTGGTGTCCACCAGGCGGACGATGGGGGCCTCGTCCTTGTCGGTCAGGCGTTCCAGGTCCAGGACCTCGTCATCCCAGTCCTCCTCCCGGAGCACCTGGACCTTGAGGGCCTCCCCGGCCTCGTCCATGACCTTCTGGCCGCTCTCGGACTTCTTGAGCACTTCCTGGATCTGGGCCAGGGGGGCGCCGGCGAAGCGCAGGGGCCGCTTGAGGCTTTGGCGCAGCATGTCCTGGGTGGGAATATCCAGGGGATCGGCCATGGCCAGCCAGAGGGCGCCGTCCCGCTCCTGCACCGGCACGAAGTGGTGCTTGAACATCAGGTCGAGGGGCAGGGCCTGGAACAGCGCGAAGTCCACCGGCTCGCGGGTGAGGTCGAGGGTGGGGTAGAGCTCCTTGGCCGGCTTGTAGTCGGTCAAGGCGCGATCGGCTGCCTCGGCGGAATCGGCGGGGCTCGGAGGGTTTGGCGCAGACATGGAAGCATCCTACCGGATCGGGGCCCGGGACGAGGGCTGAGAATAGGGCATGGGTCACAAAGGACGGTCGGGTTGGCTTCGAGCGTTGACCGCAACGGGACCGAGGCTCCACAATGACTGGTCCTGGAGGCTCCATGCGTGGGTACGCGTCCATCCTGCTGCTGATACTGGTAGCAGTGGCC
>CAIRAS010000221.1 GCA_903876615.1 uncultured Holophagaceae bacterium | reverse complement strand
GCCCCGGGAGCTGCAGCTGCTGGCGCTGCTCGCCGAGGGGCACGGCTACCAGGAATCCGCGGACCGGCTGGGCGTGAGCGAGAACACGGTCCGGAACTACATCCGCAGCATCTACGAGAAGCTGCACGTCCACTCCAAGTCGGAGGCCGTGAGCAAGGCCCTGCGCCAGGGCCTGATCACATGAGGCGGCCTGGCTAGTGACAAGGGATTAGAAAAAAAACGCATGATCATGCTCTGACGCCGGAAGTCTGCCTGAGCCACGATTGCCCATCAGCGGTTCAGCGGGCCGGCTTCCGGCGCCTCCTGGATCCTTGAGGGAGATCCCATGCGCCTCACCGCCGAGCTTCCCACCACCCTGCCCCTGCTCACCGAGGAGAGCTCCTGGACCGCCAGGGCCACCGCCGTCCTCCAGGCGCTCCGGCAGCTCGGCCACTCCGCGAAGTCCCTGGGGCCCCGAACGACCCTGGTCCAGGATCCCTTCTCCGCCGAGCAGTCCCGGGACTGAAGCCACTCCACCGCGGAAGGCCCTGCCGCCAGCCAGCGAGGGAAGGAGACGCATGGGCAGGACCGCAGTCCAGGAGGTGCTCAGGGAGGCTGGCGCCGGGGTCGTCTCCGCCTGCCTCACCCTGCCCCTGTGCGTGGGCGCGGGGGTCCTGGCCTTCGCCCCCCTGGGTGCGGACACGGTGCCTGAGGCAGCCCTGGCGGGGCTCATCTGCGCCATCGCCGGCGGGGCCGCGGCGGCCCTGGTCCGGCGCTCGTCCTTCGTGGTGACCTACCCCACCACGCCGATCTGCGTCATCCAGGGCAGCATCCTCCTGGGCCTGTCGGCAGTGCCTGGCATCGGTCGGCCGGGCCTCCTGGCGGCCATGACCGCCTGTGTCCTGCTGGCCGGACTCTGGCAGGTGCTGCTGGCCTACTCCGGGATCGCCCACGCTATGCGCTTCGTGCCCCACCCGGTGATGGCGGGCTTCGTGTCTGGCGTGGCCGTGCTCATCGCCTGGCACCAGGTGACGGTGCTGCTGGGCCTTCCGGCCACCGCTCCCAGCGGGCTGGGGACCTTCCTGCCCCGGCCCTGGGCCACCCTCCTGGGCGGCAGCCTGATGGTCCTCCTCCTCATCCTGGGAGCCTGCGCTCCCCGGGTGCCGAACCTGCTGGCGGGCCTGCTGCTGGGCACCGCTGGGTTCCACCTGCTGCACGCGACCCTGCCTGCCCTGGACCTCGGCGGCGTCATCGGCTCCGCACCCGGCCACATCCTCCGGTTCCTGCCCTCACCCACCGGGCTGCTCCAGGTGCTGCACACACCGGAACTGCTCAAGGGGGTGATCCTGGGTTCTTTCACCCTGGCCCTGGTGGCAACCCTGGACACGTTCTTCGCGCTGCGGACGGCGCAGTTCATCGCCGATATTCCGGTGTATCCCCGGCGCGACGTGCTGGGCCAGGGCATCGGCAATGTGGTCTCGGCCCTGGTCGGCGGTCTGGCGGTCTCCACCTCGCTCTCGGTCTCCATGGCCAACCACAAGGCCGGGGGACGCACCCGCACCTCGACCCTCGCGAGCTGCGCGGTCCTGTTGCTGGCCGGGGTGGTGTTTCCCAAGGCACTCGGCCTGCTCCCGCGGGTGGTGCTGGCGGCGATCCTCTGCACCCTGGCCTGCCGCCTGGTGGACAAGTGGAGCTTCCAGGTGCTGCACCTGGCGCTGACCGCGCGCGAACCCGGCAAGCGGCGGCGGGCGCTGCGGGATTCCGCCATCGTGCTGGCCGTGTTCCTGGCCACCCTGCTGGGGAAGCCCGTGGCGGGCGTCACCGTGGGCATCGCCCTCTCCTGCATCCTGTTCATGCTGGACATGAGCCGCCCGGAGGTGGCGGTCCGGCGAGAGCACCCCCTGCTGCCCACTCAGCAGCCCCGGTCGCCGGCCGAAGAGCAGACGCTGGGTGCCTGGCCGGGCACCCTCGCCATCCTCGAGCTCCACGGCGTCCTGTTCTTCGGCAATGCCCAGAACCTGGCGGCCACCCTGCGCGCGGCGGAGCGGGACGCGGACGTGGTCGTGCTGGACTGCCGCCAGGTCCGCGAGATCGACAGCTCCGCCCTCGGGGTCCTCGGGCAGGCGGCGAGCCGGTTCCGCACCGCCGGCAAGCACCTGCTGCTCTGCGGCGCCGAAGCCTCCTGGCAGCAGGTGCCGGCGGGCTTCCCCGGCAGCGGCCTGGAGTCGGGTTTTGCGACCCTCGAGACCGCCCTGGCCTGTGCCGAGCAGCGGATCCTCGACGCAAGCCCGGTCCCAGAAGGGCTCGCCCCCGAGCCACCCCAGGCGCCCCTGGCCTCCCGGTTCCCCCTGGTGCTGGAAGCGGGCTGACACCGGCCGCTCAGTCCCTCTTCACCATCGGCACAAAGCGCACGGGCAGAACGGCTTGCCGCTCCAGGCCCTCGGGCGTCTTTCGCAGCAGGAGGAGCTGCTGGGCGGCCCCCTGGGAGCCCACGGGCACGATCATCCGGCCCCCCAGCTTCAGCTGGTCCACCAGGGCCTCTGGCACCTCCTCCGGAGCGCAAGTGACGAGGATGGCGTCGAAGGGCGCGGCCTCGGGCCAGCCTCCGTAGCCGTCCCCGGCGCGGACCTTGACGTTTCCATAGCCCAGGCGCCGGAGGTCCGCCTCGGCCCGGCGGGCCAGGGGTTCCACCAGCTCGATGCTGAAGACCTCGGCCACCAGCCCCGCCAGAACCGCCGCCTGGTAGCCCGAGCCCGTGCCGATCTCCAGCACGCGGTCCCGGGGCCGCAGCACCAGGGCCTCGGTCATGAAGGCCACCACGTAAGGCTGGGAGATGGTCTGGCCGTGGCCGATGGGCAGGGGCCCGTCCTGG
>CAIRAS010000220.1 GCA_903876615.1 uncultured Holophagaceae bacterium | reverse complement strand
CATCGGCTGGCCGATGGGCAGACCCTGTCAGAATCAATCTCGGAATCCGCGCAGCGGATTCCGAGCAGGGAGCGGCAGTTGGCCCAGACAGGCGTACAGATCATCACCGTGGAACCCGGTAGCCTGGCCGAGGAGGCCGGCATCCGGCCAGGCGACACGCTGCTGGAGATCCATGGCGAGGCGGTGCTGGACCAGCTGAACTACCAGTACCTCATCAGCCGGGAGGACGAGGCCGTGCTGCGCCTGCGCCGGCCCGATGGCAGCACCTTCGAGACCTCGGTGGAGAATGGCGGCGAGGGCATCGGCGTGGACCTGGCCCAGGACGAGGTCAAGGTCTGTCGCCAGAATTGCGTCTTCTGCTTCGTGCACCAGATGCCCAAAGGCTTCCGGAAGTCGCTCTATCTGAAGGACGAAGACATCCGCCTGTCCTTCCTCTACGGCCACTTCACGACGCTGTCGAGCAGCGATGACGCGGAGCTGGACCGCATCGTCCGCGAGCGCCTGAGCCCCATCCATGTTTCGGTCCACGCCACGGACCCCGCGGCCCGGATCCGGGTGGTGGGCAACCCCCGGGAGGGCGACATTCTGCGCAAGATCGACCGGCTGCTGGCCGGGGGCATCGATGTCCACACCCAGGCGGTGGTGGCCCCGGGCCTCAACGATGGCGCCATCTGGCAGCAGACCCTCGACGACCTCTGGGCCCGGCGGCGGGAGGGCCGGGGCAGCGTGCTCAGCCTCAGCTGCGTGCCCGTGGGCCTCACAGCGCACCGGGACGGGCTGCCCTTCGTGCAGGATGTGGACCCCGCCTTTGCCCGGGAGTGGGCCCTGCGCTGGAAGCCTGAGGTGCGACGCCTCGCCGCGGCCAACGAGGGGGAGCCTTGGCTGCTGCTGGCGGACGAGTGGTTCACCCGGGCGGGCCTCGAGGTGCCGGGCCGCGCCTTCTACTCAAGGTCCTGGGCACAGCTGGAGAACGGGGTGGGCCTGGTGCGGCGCTTCCTGGAGCACAGCCGTCGCTTCATCCGCAGCCCCCGGGCTCAGGGCTACGCGGGGCGGCGGGTGCTGCTGCTCACCGGACCCAGCTTCGCGCCAACCCTCAGCCGCGTGGCGGCGGAGCTGAACCGCGCGGTGGGCAGCCACCTGCGGGTGGTGGCCGCCAAGAACTTCAGCTTCGGCGAGAGCGTCACCGTGGCGGGGCTGCTCTGCGGCGCGGACCTGAAGTACGCCGCCCACGCGGACCGCGAAGCTCACGAGGGTCGCGCCGGCTGGGTGGACGCGGTGGTGGTGCCGTCCTCCAGCCTGCGCACCCACACCGGCCCCACGGACCAGTACACGCTGCGCGGCGTGGTGGTCCGCGAGGAGGGCACCTTCCTGGATGACCTGACCCTGCCCCAGCTGGCGGCGGAGCTGGGCGTGCCCACGGTGCCCAGCGGCGCCAGCCTCTCCCACCTGCTGGACCACCTGGAGGCCGCCGACCGTGGCGCCTTCCGCGGCGGCGCCCTGCAGTCCGCCTTCCACACCGCCGGCCTGAACCAGCCCCAGGGCGCCTACAACCCCTAGGACCGGGGGGCTTCGGAGGGGGCACAGACCACCGAAATAGAACAACAAGAAGAAAAAAGATTCACCACGAAGGCACGAAGACACGAAGAAAGAAAAAGCAGTGTCTCTGCACTTCTTCGTGCCTTCGTGGTGATCAGTCTATTTTGCAGTTCCTTGCCTCTCCTCACTCATCCCTCTGTTGGTTTACCTCGGCTTTCGGCAGCTTTCCCTTTCTCCTCTTCAGCCTCCGCTCTAGGATGCGAAGATGCCTCTTGCCACCGCTGCCCTGTCCCGTCGCCGCATGGTGGCGCGGGCGCAGTTGGCTGGGTCGGCGCTGTGCTTCGGCTTGATGGCCATCCTGGCGCGGAAGCTCACCCTGCCGGGCATGGGGTTCACGGCAGGCCATCTTGCAGTGATGCGCTTTGTGGTGGGGGCTCTCCTAAGCCTGGTGGCCTTCGGCCTGATCCCGGGGCTCTACCGGCCCAGCAACTACCGGCTGCTGGTGACCCGCGGCCTCTCGGGCGGAGCCGTGGTGGTGCTCTACTTCTACGCCCTGGCCCACATCCCGGCGGGCGAGGCGGGCATCCTCTACAACGTCTTTCCGGTGATCGCCACGGGCATGTCCCTGGTGCTCTTCAAGGAACGCCCCACCCTCCACCTCTGGCTGGCCATCCTGGCCGCGTCCCTGGGCGTGGCGCTGGTGCTCAGCCAGGGCCACCTCGGCCTGGGCTTCGGCCGGGGCCAGCTGGCGGCGCTGGCCGCAGCGGTGTTCGCCGCCACCAGCGCCAATGCCATCCGTGCGGTCCGGCACACGGACAACGCCGCCACGATCTTCTTCTTTTTCTGCGTGGCCGGACTGCCGGTGGTGCTGCCCTTCGCCTTGACCCCCTGGCCCGGCGGTCTGGGGCCCTGGTCCCTGGCCATCCTCATGAGCCTGCTGGCCTACGGGGGCCAGATCCTCATGTCCCAGGCCTATGGCACCCTGGCCGTCTCGGAAGCCGCCATCTGGCTGCAGCTGCTGCCCATCATCCAATACCTGCTGGCCATGCCCTTGCTGGGAGAGCGGGCCACGCTGCCCGGACTGCTGGGCGTGCTCATCACCGTGGCCGGGGTGGCCTACGGCACGGTGCTGGGCCAGCGCCGGAAGCCGGTCGCCACGGCCTGAGCAGAAAAACGGTTCATCCGGGATTTCCGGGGAAGAAGAACCGCCAACGGCAGAGGAAACGGATGGTGCCGATAGGTTCCGACCGACCCCTGCAAGGGCCTGCTTTCGGCGCCTCTTGGCAGTTATCCCCGTTCATCCGT
>CAIRAS010000219.1 GCA_903876615.1 uncultured Holophagaceae bacterium | reverse complement strand
GCCCACCCAGGTGGTGTTCGATCCTTCCGGCAAGGAAGTGACCCGCCACATCGGCTACTGGCCCAAGGACGAGTTCCTCGCCGCCCTGGCCAAGGCTGGACTGAAGTAATGGACACCTGGATCGGCCGTCTGGCGGATCTGGTGGCCCAGGCCCCGGCCTACCAGCAGCTGGGGCTCGTGTTCCTGGGCGGCCTGCTCACCTCGGCCAATCCCTGCGTCCTCGTGGCCGCACCCTTGGTGGTGGGCTTCACCGGAGGCACCCAGGAAGGCCGGCACCACCCCATGCTGCTCTCGGCCGTCTTCGTGCTGGGCCTGGCTGCGGCTTTCACCCTCCTGGGCCTCGTCGCAGCCCTGACCGGCAGCCTCATGGGCGCTGTGGGCTGGGGCTGGAAAGCCCTGCTGGGGCTGATCCTGCTGGCCATGGGCTTGCACCTCCTGGGACTGTTCGCGCTCCCCACGCCCTCCCACAGCCACCTGGCGCGTTTTCATGGCGCAGGACTCCTGGGTGCCTTCGCCCTGGGTGGCCTCACCGGCACCCTTTCCGCCCCCTGTGCCACCCCGGCCCTGGCGGCGGTGCTGACCATCGTCGCCCTGCAGAAAAAGATCCTATGGGGCGGTGTGCTGCTGTTCGCTTATGCGCTGGGACATGTCCTGTTGCTGTTCCTGGCCGGTGCCTCCTCGGGGTGGGCGACTCGGTATGCCGAAAGCCACTTCTCCCGCGTCCTGGGCCGCTGGCTGCCCCGAGCCATGGGCCTGCTGCTGACCGGCTGCGCCATCTGGGTGCTGTTCCTGGCCTGGCAGGCGAAGTTCCAAAGCTGAACAAGGCCTCGCGCCCGCCCTCTTTCAACGATCGGCTTCCACCTGTCACCGAGGAGCTCCTGCATGCGAACCGCACTCCCCCTGCTGATGCTGCTCTCGACGGGTGCGCCCCTTATGGCCCAGGATGCTCCGCTATTCACGCTCGAGCAGT
Organism: uncultured Holophagaceae bacterium; assembly: GCA_903876615.1. The sequence continues at coordinate 839 of CAIRAS010000219.1, read as the reverse complement.
ACCTGCTCGACTTCGACTACGCGGAACGGCGCGACATGAAGATCGGCAGCAAGGAGCTCCTGAAGCTGCTGAAGGAGAAGAAGGCCGTCCTGGTCGACATCCGCTTCCAGGAGGAATACACGGCCTGGCGCATGGGCTTCGGGCTGCACATCCCCTTGAATGAGCTGCCCAAGCGGCTTAAGGAGCTGGACCGGACAAAGCTCGTGGTGACCGCCTGCCCCCACAAGGACCGCTCGGCCTTGGCCATGGCCTACCTCAAGACCCAGGGCTTCGACGTGAAGTATCTGGAGGATGGGCTGCTGGGACTGGCCGAGCTGCTGCGGGGCGACAAGGTCCTGGAGCTGTCCCGCTGACCTTCCGCTGAGGCAGGATCTGGCTCAGAGCCGCTCGGCCTTCAGCTGCTCCAGCCGCCGCCGGATCTCGTCGCGGCCGGCGCGGAAGCGCGCTCTCAGGTCATCGGGGGTCAGGCTCGGGTCCTCACTGGCGGGGTCGGGGATGGGCCAGTGCAGGCGCTCTGCCTTGCCCAGGAACAGGGGGCAAACCTCCTCGGCACAGAGGGTGATCACCAGGTCCACGGTGGCGGGATCGATGTCCTGGACGCTCTTGGAGGTGTGGGTGGTGGCGTCGACGCCCTGCTCGGCCAAGACCTCTATGGCGTAGGGATTCACGTGGCTGGGGCGGCTGCCGGCGCTCTGGATCCGCAGGTCGGGGAACAGCTGCCGCGCGAGGCCTTCACCCATCTGGGAGCGGGCGCTGTTGGCGACGCAGAGGAACAGGATGGAGCGGATCATGGGGCGCCTCTTCTTGCGGGAGGTCATCACACAGGCGCACTCGCCGTG
>CAIRAS010000218.1 GCA_903876615.1 uncultured Holophagaceae bacterium | reverse complement strand
CTGACGCCCCAGGTGCTGACCAAGGAGATCCTGCTGCGGGTCTCGGCGCACCACGCGGATCGACGCTCTCTGGAGGTGTTCCGGAAGCTGCTGCCCGCCCAGATCCTGTCCGGGCCTTCGGGTGTGGCCGTCACCGGCGGCGCGCCCATGATCTCGGATGTGGTCAGCTACTGGCCCGCCCTCATCCCCCAGGACTGCGCCCTGCCGCTGGTCCGGGTCCTGGAGGAGCGGGGCAGCGGCAAGCTGGAGCTGGCGATGGAAGCCGGTCCCATGGCCTGGCCCGTCACCAAGGGCACGCCGGAAGTGGGCCCCGCCATCTCGGGCGACACGGCCGTCGCCATCCCGACCGGCGGCGCCAGCCTGCGGGTGCCGCTCATGCGACTCGCCCACGCCCGCAGTGGCGACAAGGGTGACACCGCCAACATCGGCCTCATCGGCCGCTCCCCCGAGTGCTACGCCTGGCTGCGCGAGCACATCTCGGCGGCCCTGGTGAAGCAGTGGTTCGAGGGCACCTGCCTCGGGCACGTGGAGCGCCACGAGGTGCCCAACCTCTGGGCCTTGAACTTCCTGCTCGAAGAAACCCTCGGCGGCGGCGGCACCATGAGCCTCTTCATCGACGCCCAGGGCAAGACCCTGTCCCAGGCTCTGCTCCGCTGCATGGTGGAGATCCCGGCGAGCCTGCTGGCCACCATCCAAGCCGAGAATGCGCCCTGCGTGGGCGAGCTCATTCCCGGCGGGGAGGCCTGATGACGCGGCCCAAGCATCCCTTCGGCGGAGTCCCGCGATGACCGGCCGCCTGCTCATCGCCAACCGGGGCGAGATCGCCCGCCGCGTGCTGCGCGCCGGCCGCGAGCGCGGCCTGGCCGTGGCCGTGATCAGCACGCCGGAGGACGCGGACGCCTGCATTCGCAAGGAAGCGGACGCCGTGCTGGAAGTCTCGAGTTTCCTCGCGGGGGCGGAGATCGTTGCTGCGGCCACGGCCTGGGGCGCGACCCTGCTGCATCCGGGCTACGGGTTCCTCTCCGAGAACGCCGAGTTCGCCGAGGCCGTGGAGGCCGCGGGCATCGCCTTCCTGGGGCCCCGGCCCGAGACCATGCGCGCCCTGGGCGCCAAGGAAGCCGCCAAGCGGCTGGCCCAGCAGTGCGGCGTGCCCACCCTGCCGGCCCTGCTCTCCCACGAGCTGGCCGCGGTGCCGTCAGCGGACTGGGGGCCAGAGCTGGAGGCCCGCGGGCTGCGGGCGCCCTTCCTGGTGAAGGCCAGCGGCGGCGGCGGCGGCCGGGGCATGCGCGTCGTGCCTGACCTCGCCGGACTGCCCGAAGCGATCAAGCAGGCCTCCAGCGAGGCCCTGGCGGGCTTCGGGGACGGCACCGTCTTTGTGGAGCGCTATCTGGCCGCGCCCCGACACATTGAGGTGCAGGTCTTCGGCGATGGCGAGGGCGGCGGAGTATTTCTCGGCGAGCGCGAGTGCAGCCTCCAGCGGCGCCACCAGAAGGTCATCGAGGAGGCCCCCAGCGCCGTGGTGGACGTGGCGCTGCGCGAGGCCCTGGGGCGGGCCGCCATGGCCCTGGTCCGGGAGACCCGCTATCGGGGGGCGGGCACCGTCGAGTTCCTGATGGACACCGAGGGACAGTTCCACTTCCTGGAGGTGAACACCCGCCTGCAGGTGGAGCATCCCGTCACCGAGGCGGTCTATGGCGTGGACTTGGTCCAGGCCCAGCTGGAGCTGGCCGAGGGCCGCTGGCCCAAGGCGCTGGGCGATCCCGGCACCTTCCGGGTGCCCGAACCCCAGGGCGTGGCCCTGGAGGCCCGCATCCTGGCGGAGGACCCGCGGCACGGCTTCCTGCCGACGCCCGGCAGCCTCAGCCGCTACCGGGAACCGGTTGGCCAGGGCGTGCGCGTGGACTCCGGCGTGATCGAGGGGGGGCGCGTCAACGACCGCTTCGACTCCATGATTGCCAAGCTCGTCGTCTGGGGGCCGGACCGGCGCGAAGCGGTGGACCGCCTCGCCCAGGCGCTCTCGGAGTTCGTGATCCTGGGCTGCGTGACGAACCTGCCCTTCCTGCTGGCCCTGAGCCGCCATCCGGACTTCCTGCACGGCCGGGTCTCCACGGACTGGATCGCGGCGAACCTGTCCGTGCTGAACGCCCCGCTGCTGCCTGAGGCCCTGGCGCGGCTGGTGGAGGGCGAAGCCTTCCGCTCCCAGCTGAGCGAGACCCTGCAGGGCCTCGGCGCGCCCATCTCCCCGGTGGCGGCGCGCTTCGCCGCCCAGGCCCACCCGGAGCTCAAGGTGGGCAGCCGGGACGAGAAGCCCTTCCTCCGCATCGAACATGCCGGCAGTCCGGCCCGCTTCACCCTGCGGTGGGACGGACCCGAAGTCACCTTCCACGCCCTGCGTCGGGGCCACCACCTGGACCTGCGCATCCAGGGCGAGAGCCTGCTGGTGGAGGATCCGCTCTCGCTGCCTGCCGTGAAGAAGGGAGCCTCGGCCGTCGGCGTCCTGTGCGCGCCCATGGCGGGCAAGATCCTGGAGTGCCGGGTGGCCGTGGGCGACGTCGTGGAGGAGGGCCAGGTGCTGTTCATCCTGGAGTCCATGAAGATGCAGATGGAAGTCTGCACCACCGCCGCAGGCCGGGTCGCCGCCCTCTTCGCCACCGCCGGCCAGGTGATGGAAGGCCCCGACCCCCTCGCTGAGGTTGTGGCCGTGACGGTCTGAAAAGGCAAACGGCAAAGGCCTTTTTTTAGGATCTTCCGGGATTCCCGGGATGATCCTCGGCCACGCACTTGCAGGCATCCCCGTCCATCCCATTGATCCCCGTCATGCTTTTGCTTTCTGGGACGGAGT
>CAIRAS010000217.1 GCA_903876615.1 uncultured Holophagaceae bacterium | reverse complement strand
CGGCTCCAGCCAGGGCAGCGGCTCCAGCAGGAAGGCATGGCGGTCCTCCACCACCGCCCGGAACCGGGACTCCGGAAAAGCCGCCCGCAGGTTGGCCCAGGCCGGCAGCACCCGGAGGATGTCGCCGAGGGCGGAAAGGCGAAGCAGGAGCAGATCCATTCCTCCATGCTACCCGTGGCTTTGGTTAGGCTGGAGGCATGAAACCCTTCGCCAAGGACCAGTCGAAAAACCCTCCGCCGACCAACTGGCTGGATCGGCTGCTGCGACGCTTCTCGCGGGTGGCCTACGGCGTGGCGGTCCTGCTCATGTACACGCTGGCCTCCACGGCCCTGGGCCTGGCGGTGGCCCCGGCCCTCTGGTTCTGGACCCGCGTGCACGCCTGGTCCCTCCACCTGCCGGGCGTCCTGTCATGGCTGGTCGCCGGCTTCGCCCTGGCCCTCTGCTTCTTCCTGTTCGGCCTGGTCCTGCTGGTGGTGGTGCCGCTCTACAACTGGGTGCTGCCGACCCGCGTGAAGCCCTTCAAGGGCGGCTACTACACCCTGGCCGCCCTGCCCTGGTTCCTGCACAACGGGCTCTTCTATCTGGTGCGCTTCACCTTCCTGCCCTTCGTGACCCTGACCCCCTTCGGCATCTGGTTCCTCAAGGCCATGGGCATGAAGATCGGTCGCCACGCCTTCATCAACACGGAATACATCAGTGATCCCCAGCTCATCACCGTGGGGGATGACGCCGCCCTGGGGGGCAGCGTGCGCATCTTCGCCCACTACGGGGGCGGCGGCAGCTTCGTCATCGCCCCAGTCACCATCGGCGACCGGGCCACCCTGGGCCTGGGCTGCTGTGTCATGGGGGATGTGGTGGTGGGCGACGACGCCACCGTCCTGCCCCAGAGCGTGCTCCTGCCGGGCAGCCGGGTGGGAGCGGGGGAGACCTGGGGCGGCGTCCCCGCGCGGAGGATCGAGCGCCAGGAGATGGACCACATCAAGGCCGAGATCCGGGGGCTGTCTGAAACAACGGGGTGACGCCGCCTTTCTCTAACATCGTTCGAAAATGGACGGGCTGCTTGTCATCCCCTTCATCCCCTGCATCCCTGTTAAAAAAAGCCTTGAAACAGGGATGAAGGGGATGAAGGGGATCACTGACCCTGGCCGTGGTCTAGCCTCTTCTGCCCCCTGTTCTAGGATTACTAGTCAACGCAGGCCGATCCCGGGACAATGGTCGTTTCTCCCTGGGGCTATCCCCTTTCCTTCGCGGTTGATGCCATGCGCTTCCCTGCCTTCCTGACCTTCCCACTCCTCTCCCTGGCCCTGCTGGCCCAGGCGCCGGCTCCGACTCCCTCACTGGGCGAGCGGGTGAAGGCGGAGCGGCCCGTGGTCGAGAAGCTGCTGGCCAGCTTCGACTACCCCGAGGCCAAGACCCGGGCCGAAGCCCTGCTGCCCGCCGCCCGCCCGGCCTTCAACAAGACGGACAACACGACCCTGATCCAGAGCTGCTCCGCCTTCCTGGACTCGGCCGAGGCCTACCGGCTGGCCACGGAGGCCGCCGACTCGGCGGGAGCCTGGGAGAAGGCCCTCGAGTATGCCAAGGCCGCCCAGGGGCTGGCTTCCGAGTGCTATGCGGGCCTGAAGGATCCCTTTGCCAACATGGTCTCCTACTATGGCCAGGCGGGCGTGCGGGCCAAGCAGGTGCTGGAGGAGAACGACGCCCGCATCAAGGAGCTGAAGGCCAAGACCAATCTGGATCCGGGTGAGCGCCAGGAGCTGGATCTGGCCCTCAGCGTCGAGAAGGAATTGGCTGACAGCCCCAAGTGGGTGAAGTTCTTCCAGACCTACCTGGACGTCAGCAAGCGCGAGAGCGTGGCCTACGACCCCCTGGTCAAGGTCATGGAGGAGAAGCTCAAGGGCGAGGCCAACCAGGTGGCCGATTACAAAGCTGGCAATGGAGAAGTGACCAAGTGGGTGGAAGCGGTCATCTCGACCCCCGCCTACCTGGAAGCCCAGGGAGACAAGGCGGGCCGGGCGCGCTGGCTCTATCGGCTGGCGGTGCTCGACCCCGAGAGCAAGAAAGTCCAGCACCAGCTCGACATCCTGCATGGCAAGGCCGTGGCCGCTCCGGCCAAGCCCGCCAAAAAGGGAAAGAAGGGCTGATCCCTGCCGGGCAGGTTGTAAAGTCAGGGCATGGCCCGTCGCTCCGCCCCCCGCATCCCCAACCGCGCGCCGTCGCGCCCCCCTGACCGACGGGAGCCCCCCCGGCCAGCGAAGCCCCAGACCCCGGGCCTGCGCCTCTATGAGACCTTCGAGGCCACGTTCCTAGGCCACCCCGAGGGGGCCGGCGGCTTCCTGAGGGTCACCGGGGCGCCCAAGGGCCCCGGGCGCGATGTCCTGGTGGACTGGCGGGATGCCCACGGCGCCATCCACGGCGACCGGGTTGTGGCCGAGGTCACAGGCGAGGGCTGGGACGGCCGGCCCAAGGCGCGAGTCACCGAGATCAAGGCCCGGGGCGAAGTGCCCCTGCCCGGCACCCTGCAGCAGCAGCCCTGGGGCTGGCGCGTCGTACCCCTGGAGCCACGGCTGTCCCAGATCATCACGGTGCCGCCCACGGACCTGGCCGAGGACGGCGAGCTGGTCAGCGTGCGCCTGGACCCGGACCCCGAGGCCAAGCAGCTGCGAGGCACCGTGGTGGCGCGGCTGGGCAAGAAGACCGACCTGAAGATCGAGAACCGACTCACGGCCGCCCTGTTCAACCTCCGCACCACCTTTCCGGACGCCGCCATGCAGGAGCTGGCACCCTTCCCGACGGCCATCCCGGCCGAGTGGCTGAAGGGCCGTGAGGACCTGCGGGAGACCCTCACCTGCACGGTGGATCCCCCCACCGCCAAGGACTTCGATGACGCCATCAGCCTGGAGCTCCTGCCGCCATCGGAGGGCGGCGGCTGGCTGCTGGGCGTCCACATCGCGGACGTGAGCCACTACGTCGCCGAGGGCGGCCCCCTGGACGAGGAGGCCCGCCTGCGGGGCACCTCGGTGTATTTCCCGGACGAAGCCATCCCCATGATCCCGGAGCGCCTCAGCGGCGACCTGTGCAGCCTGCGGGAGGGCGTGGACCGCCTCACCATGACCGCCTGGATGACCCTCTCGCCGGACCTGGACGTGGTGGAGACCCGCCTCACTGAGAGCGTCATCCGTAGCGCGAAGCGCCTCACCTACGACGAGGTGAAGGAGGCCTGCCTGGACCTCTCCCCCCGCAAGCGGGCGGAGCTGGGCGAGCCCCTCTGCGCCCTGCTGGAGGAGGCCCTGGTGGTCTCCCGCCGCCTGACCAAGCTGCGCCTGGGCCGGGGCGCCATGAACCTGGATACCGAGGAAGCGGAGTTCATCTTCGACGCAGAGGGCCGCCCCGTGGACGCCCGCCGCTACCCCCGCCACGATGCCCACCGCATGATCGAGGAGTTCATGCTGCTGGCCAACGAGGCTGTGGCGAGCTTCTTCACCCGCAAGAAGATCCCCTCCATCTACCGCATCCACGACGAGCCCGATCCGCTGAAGCTCGAAGTCTTCGCGGAAGTGGCCCGCACCTTCGGCCTGCTCAAGCCCAAGGAGGTGCCCACGCCCGAGCACCTCAACGCCATGCTCGACAAGATCCGGGGCGGCCCCCTGGAGGCCATGATCAACGTGCTGCTGCTGCGCAGCCTGAAGAAGGCCGAGTACAGCGT
>CAIRAS010000216.1 GCA_903876615.1 uncultured Holophagaceae bacterium | reverse complement strand
CTCAAGGCCTGCCTGGAGCTGCCCGAGGTGGACGGTGTGCTGCTGGACAACATGAGCCTCGAGCAGCTGCGCGAGGCCGTGGCCCTGCGCGACCGCAGCGGGCGGCGGCTCTTCCTGGAGGCCAGCGGCAACCTGACCCTGGACCGGGCCCGGGCCGTGGCCGAGACCGGCGTGGACTTCCTCAGCGTCGGGGCCCTCACCCACAGCGCCCCCGCCGCCGACATCAGCCTGCGCCTGGACTGAGCTGGAATCTGGAACCTGACCTATTCGACGACAGGAGGCGCTGTGCGCGGACTTGGATGGAGGACTGCTCTGGCGGTCGTGGTGTTGGCAGGATCCGTGGTGGCCCAGGCGCCCCGGCCCATGACGTTCATGGACGTCATGGACATGCGCAGCGTCGGCGGCGGCCAGCTCTCTCCGGACGGGGCGCGGGTGGTCTACACCGTCAGCATCCCCCACTGGAAGTCCGGGAAGGCCTACACCGATCTCTTCGTGGCAGACGCGGCCACCGGCGTCAGCCGCCAGCTGACCTTCACCCGGGAGAAGAGCGAGACCGGCCCCCAGTGGGCACCGGACGGCCGGCGCTTCGGCTTCCTCAGTGACCGGGAGGGCAGCCAGCAGGTCTACCTGATGGCCGTGGATGGTGGCGAGGCCCGGAAGCTCACCGAGGCCAAGGACGGGGTCCACGCCTTCGGCTTCAGTCGCGATGGCAAGGTGCTGGTCTTCAGCGCAGGCAAGCCCGAGGAGCGCCAGCTATCACTCGTGGACCTGGGCTCAGAGGAGCTGACGGTCACGGCCCTGCCCAAGCACGCCACATCGGTACGCGACTTCGCCCTCGCCGGGGACGGCGGCCGAGTCTTCTTCACCAGCGCGGACCGCCAGGACAAGGACGACCAGAAGCGCAAGGAGAAGAAGTTCGACGTGCGCATCGCCGATCCCGAGCAGCCGCCCGTGCACCTCTGGTCCCTGGACCTGAAGACCCGCGCGGAGCAGCGCTGGACCCAGGGCGCGGGCTTCACGGTGGCCGCCTTCCAGCTCGCCAAGAACGGCCGCTGGGCCTCTTTCCGGGCGCTGCCCTCGGCCCGCCAGCGGGGCGACATCACCCAGGAGGAGGCCAGCCTGCACCTGCTGGACCTGGGCAACGGCAAGGCGCGTCCCATCCTGGAGAAGTTCGCCCACTTTGCAGCCTTTTCGCCCGATGGCCAGTGGCTGGCCTACGCCGCGCCGGAGCGCTTCGAGCGCCTGCGCAATGACAAGCTGTGGGTGGTGCCCACGGCCGGAGGCGAGCCGAAGAACCTTCTGGTCGGCAAGGATCTGAACGTCAGCAGCGCGACCTGGAGCGAGGACTCGAAGACCCTCTACTTTCCGATGGCCGCCGGGGTGGATCAGCAGCTCTATGCCCTATCCACGGCGGACGGCACCCTGACCCAGCTCACCCGGGAAGCCGGCGTCATTGCGGGAGGCTACAGCGCCGAGGCGAAGGCCTTCCTGCTGAGCTTCAGCCAGCCGCGGAAGCCCCTGGACTACTACGTGGCCAAGCCTGGCACCGTGGGGCAGGCGGCCCTCTGGGTGAAGGTCTCCGACGGCAACCCCCAGGTGGCGAAGCTGGCCCTGGGCGTGACCGAGGCCATCCAGTGGAAGGCCAAGGACGGCACCACTGTCGAGGGCCTGCTCATCAAGCCCCTGGGTTACGAGGAGGGCAAGCGCTATCCCCTCATCGTGCAGCTGCACGGGGGCCCCGCCGCTGCCGACATGCGCGGCTTCCAGGGCCGCTACGTCACCTACCCGCACCTCTACGCCGCTGCCGGCTATGCGGTGCTGCAGCCCAACTACCGGGGCTCCTCCAACTACGGGGAGGCCTTCAAGCGGCAGATCGGCGGTAACTTCATGCGCCTTTCCTACGGGGACATCATCAGCGGAGTGGATCACTTGATCGCTGCTGGCCTGGCGGACCCCGACCGCCTGGGCATGATGGGATGGAGCGCGGGTGGTCACCTGTCGAGCTGGACCCTCACCCAGACTGACCGCTTCAAGGCCATCAGCACCGGCGCCGGGGCTGTGAACTGGATCTCCATGTATGCCGAGTCCGACGTCCAGAGCGTCCGCGAGTTCTACCTGGGCGGGCGGCCCTACGACGCCTGGGACAACTTCCTGAACGAGTCGGCCCTGAAGTTCGTCAAGAACGCCAAGACCCCGACCCTCATCCACGTGGGCGAGGCGGACCAGCGCGTGCCCAAGCCCCAGAGCGACGAGCTCTACATGGCCCTCAAGAAGCTCGGCGTGCCCGTGGAATACATCGTCTATCCCGGCATGCCCCACGGCCTCACGGAGCCGCGTTATCAGCTGGTGAAGATGGTCGCCGAGTTCAACTGGTTCGAGAAGTGGATCAAAGGCAAGAAGGAGTGGTTCGACTGGAAGACCTTGCTCGACACGCTGCCGGCGGACAGCGATGCCAAGCCGGAGACAGCGGGCACAGCCGCGGCGCCCAGGCGCCGCTGAGACCCAACCGGAGAGACCGATCACCGCGGCTGCGCGGCGGTGATAGCTGAAAAACGGGCCCCATGCAGGGCCCGTTTTTCAGTAGAGGAACGGAACTTACTTCACTTCGAGCTTGCGGGCTTCCAGCAGGTGGCCCAGGGACTTCTCCAGGGCGGTGACGGCCTTGGCGTAGGTGATCTGGGACTGGAGCTCGCTGCTCTTGGCGGTGTCGAGGTCGTTCTGCTTGGACAGCACGAGGAAGTTGGTGCTCATGCCGTTCTCGAACTTCTTCTGCTCGGCCTCG
>CAIRAS010000215.1 GCA_903876615.1 uncultured Holophagaceae bacterium | reverse complement strand
GCCCCGTGCGGGTGAAGCTTCGGAACACGCTGCCCACTGGCGCCGCCGGCGATCTGTTCATCCCCGTGGACACCACCATGATGGGCGCCGGCTACGGCCCCCTGGGCAGCAGTGCCCTCGGGACAAAGCTCTACACCCAGAACCGGGCCGAGCTCCACCTCCACGGCGGCCTCAATCCCTGGATCAGCGACGGCACGCCCCACCAGTGGATCACTCCAGTGGGTGAGATCACCAGCTACAAGAAGGGCGTCGCCTTCCAGAACGTGCCCGACATGGGGGCTGGCAGCGCAAATGATAATGATGGCACCGCTACCTACTACTACACCAACCAGCAGAGTGGCCGGTTCATGTTCTATCACGACCACTCCTTCGGGCTCACCCGCCTGAACGTCTATGCGGGCGAAGCCGCCGGTTACCTCATCGTGGACCCGGTCGACGACAAGCTCATCAACGCCGGAATCCTGCCGAACAACGGTGGCGGCGTCTACAACTACGGCATCCCCCTCGTCATCCAGGACAAGACCTTCGTCGACACCAGCACGCTGGGGACCGTCGGCGTGTCCAACGTTGACCCTGTTACCCTCCTGCCCACGCCCGCCACGGATCCCACGTGGGACAAGCTCAAATACGGGGGCGACGGCGCCCTCTGGTATCCCCACGTCTACATGGTGAACCAGAACCCCACGGACCTCTCCGGCGCCAATGCCATGGGCCGGTGGGACTACGGCCCGTGGTTCTGGCCCCCGCTGACCGCCGCCGCGGGTCTGGTGCACGGCGCTGAGCCTGTTCCAAACGATCCCAATGGCGCCGAGATCCCCGGCACGCCCAACCCCTCGCTGGTGCCCGAAGCCTTCATGGACACCCCCGTGGTGAACGGCACCGCCTATCCCAAGCTCACTGTGCTTCCCCAGGCCTACCGCTTCCGGATCCTGAACGCCGCCAACGACCGCTTCTGGAACCTGAGCTTCTTCAAGGCGGATTCCACGGGCACCGAAGTGGCCATGGCCCCCTCGGCCCCGAGCACCAACCCCATGTGGCCCGCCAACTGGCCGACCGATGGCCGCGACGGCGGCGTGCCTGTGCCCTGGACGGCGGGTCCTTCCTTCATCCAGATTGGCAACGAGAGCGGCTTCCTGCCCGCCCCCGTAGTGGTTGCCCCCCAGCCCATCGCCTACAACTACAACCGCCGCGACATCGTGGTGCTGAACATCGCGGACCACGGACTGTTCCTCGGACCCGCCGAGCGGGCGGACGTGATCGTGGACTTCTCGAACTATGCCGGCCAGAAGCTCATCCTCTACAACGATGCTGGCGCACCCGTGCCGGCCTTCGATACCCGCCTCGACTACTACACCGGCGACCCCGACCAGCGCGACTCCGGCGGCGCCGACACCACGCAGCCGGGTTTTGGCCCCAACACCCGCACCATCATGCTCTTCGAGGTTGCCCCGGCCACTCCGGCAGCACCCTTCAGTGTGGATGCGCTGACAGCGGCCTTCAACTCTTCGGCCACCTCCAATGGCGCCTTCGCCGAAGCCCAGCACCTGCCCATCGTGCCCCAGGTCGCCTACAGCGGCGCCTTGAACAGGGCCATCGCGAAGGATGTGTTTGTCCGCATCCAGGACAACGCGATCAGGTCCTTCCCCTCCATGGAGAACGGCGACCTGATCACGCCCGGCCTCGAGCCCAAGGCCATCCAGGAGCTCTTCGAGCTGGACTACGGCCGCATGAACGCCACCCTCGGCGTGGAGCTGCCCTTCACCAACTTCAACATCCAGACCACCATTCCCCTCGGCTACCAGGATCCCACCACCGAGATCCTCACGGATGGCACCACCCAGTTCTGGAAGATCACCCACAACGGCGTGGACACGCACCCCGTGCACTTCCACCTCTTCGATGTGCAGGTCATCAACCGCGTAGGCTGGGACGGTGCGGTGCGCTTCCCCGATCCCAATGAGCTCGGCTGGAAGGAAACCGTCAGGATGAACCCGCTGGAAGACATCATTGTCGCCTTCCGGCCCCTGTCTCCCCGGCTGCCCTTCACGCTGCCCCTGAGCCGTCGTTCCCCGAACATCACCTCCCCGGCCAGCGCTTCCATCACGGTGACCAACCCCGCGGATGGTAATCCGCTGGTGATCACCAACACGGCCCTGGACTACGGCTGGGAATACGTGTGGCACTGCCACATCCTCGGTCACGAAGAGAACGACTTCATGCGGCCCCTGGTCCTGAACGTCGCCACCACCGTGCCGGCTTCGGCCTCCGGGCTGACCGCCGCCGTCTCCAGCGCCGGCCTCACCCGCGCCGACCTGGCCTGGTTCGACAACTCCACGGATGAGACCGGCTTCGCCATCCAGCGCCGCCCCGTCGGCACCACGCCCTTCACCACCATCGCCAGCGTGGTTCCGAACGTCCGCAGCTTCAGCGACCTCACGGTCAGCTCCGGGATGCCCTACGAGTACCGCGTTGTCGCCTACAACCAGAAGGGCGAGGCCCTGCCGAGCAACTCGGGCTTCATCAACATCCCCGTGGCCAAGATCTCCGGGAACGTGGCCAACGGCGCCACCTCCCTGCCCGGAATCATGGTCACCGCCAGCGATGGCCAGGCTGTCCTGACCGACGCCAGCGGCAACTACTTCTTCAACCTCCTGAGCCCCTTCAACGGCAGCATCACCCCCACCACCGCGCACTACCTCTATGCGCCTACCACCCGCACCTATTCGGCCCAGAGCGCCGACCTGACCGGCCAGAACTTCAATGCCACCCCGATCATCACCGTCTCCGGTCGGGTTCGTCAGGGCAATGGCACCCCAGTCTCGGGCGCCACCATCACCTTCAGCACCGGCCAGACCGCCACCACAATTGCCGACGGCAGCTACAGCATTGTCCTCACCGCCCCCTACACCGGCACCTTCGCCGCCTTCAAGACCGGCTTCTACCTCTCCCCGGTCCTGCGGACCCTCACTGCCGCGACTGCCGATCAGGGAGCTCAGAACTTCACCGCCAGCACCGGCGTCCAGGTCTCCGGTGCCATCACGGTCGGCGCCACGGCCCTGCCCGGCGTGAAAGTCTCCTTCAGCGGCGCCGGTTCGGTGCTCACGAATGCCTCCGGTGTCTACACCTACTACGTCTTCCCGAACTACTCCGGGACCATCACGCCCGCCCTCGTCGGCTATGCCTTCAGCCCGGCGTCCCGGAACCTGTTCAACGTCACCAATGCCACCGTCCAGAACTTCGCGGCTCGCGTGGTCTACGCCATCTCGGGACACATCACCTCGAATGGCGCTCCCCTGAATAACATCTCTGTGAACTTCAGCGGCAACGGCGGCGGCACGACCACCACCAATGCGGCCGGCTTCTACACCTTCAACGTCAATGCCGGCTACACGGGCACCATCACCCCCACGGCGCGCAACACCGTCTTCAGCCCCGTCTCTGCCACGGTCAGCGCTGTGGCGGCGCCAGTCACCAAGGACTTCATCACGGTCCAGACCATCAACGGCCGGACCACCCGCCTGTCCAACGGGAACAACGTCGGTGGCGTCACCATCACCTTCACCGGCGCCACCGGGTTCTCCAGCGGTAGTGCCACCACCAGCGGCAATGGCAACTACACCTTCCAGGTTCCCACGGGCTGGCAGGGCACCGTGAAGGCCTCCGGGGGCCTCCTGACCACCTGGACGCCCACCTATACCTACACCGCGACCACCCCCGTCCTCACCAACTTGACGGATAACTTCCAGGGCAACTGATCTCGGTCCCACGGGCGGAGTGATCCGTCCGTGGGGTTCCGGCACCGTTACCCCGCTTCTCCGCACCAAGCCATTGCCACCATGACCTGGTGAGGGGAGGGACTCGTCCCTCCCTTTGCCTTGTAGAGAGCTCTCCCGCCCCTGTCCCGCTGCCGTATCCCCCAAGGTCTTGCCTGGAGTCCTGCATGTCCCTCCCGAGTCTTCTTCGCCGCGCCACCCGGATGCTTTCGGCCCTTGGCCTTGCTGGCCTGGTCCTGCAGCTTGCCTGCGGCGGCAGCCACTCCAGCCCGCCGCCGCCGGCTCCCGTGGCGACGAGCCTGGTGGCCGCGACGAACCCCGTGCCCTTCGGGGGCACCACCAGCATCACGCCGACCTTCAGCAACG
>CAIRAS010000214.1 GCA_903876615.1 uncultured Holophagaceae bacterium | reverse complement strand
CGCCGGGAGAACCATCCTCTGGCCCGCCTCGATGACAGCAGCCTGCTGGAGCGCCTGCGGGGCGCGGAGCGGGTCTAGATGGTGCCAGCGCTGAAGCACTGGTTCGACCGCGTCGAGCGATGAGAGCACTGCTCGCCGCGCTGCTCCGCCTGCATCTTGCCCGCGCCAGGGGGCTCTGGTTCCTGGGGATCGGCCTGACCCTGGTGCTGGGCTGGGGCACCCTCCGCGTCGAGCGCGCCCTGGACCTCATGAGCCTGCTGCCCGCGGAGCACCCGGCCGTGCGGGCCAACCTGGAGGCCGGTGTCGGTCAGCAGGAGCTGCTCTGGCTGGTGGCCGAGGGCGGCGAGGCCGACCTGGAGGCCCGGCGCACCTGGGCCGAGGGCCTGGTGGATCGGCTGCTCACCGAGGGCAACCTGCCCCTGAATGGCCTGGCCGCGGAGGGCCGCCTGACCGAGCCGGTGCCGGTGCCGGGGCCCGGCGGCCTGAGCCCCTGGCCGGCGCTCCTCGCCGTGGGTGCCATTGCGGAGGGCGACGCCGCCGTGGGCCGCCTCACCACGGAGACCCTCTACACCCTCGCCCCGGCCTGGCTGGGCGACCGCCTCCAGCCGCTGCTGGACCCCGCCGCGCTGCGCCTCCGCCTGCAGGCCACCGCCAAGGCCCTGGCCTCGCCCGAGCCCCTGCACGCGGCCCTGGCTCGGCTCGATCCGCTGGGCCTCCGCGACCTCGCCCCCCAGGATGGGGAGGGCATGACCAAGGCCACGGCCCTGGGCCGGGCCTTCACCCTGCGGGTCCGCACGGGTTACTTCGAGACCAAGGACGGGCGCTTCGTGCTGCTGCCGCTGGTGGCCGGGTTCCCGGCCTCGGATGCCAAGGCCACCACCCGGGCCATGGCCTGGCTGGGCCGCGGGGCGATCGGTCCCCTGCCGACGGGCGCCAGCCTGCGGGAGGTCGAGGCGGCCTTCGCCCCTACGGCGGGCCGGGCCTTTCCGCTGCAGGTCACCGGGGCCCACGCCATCACCGCCTGGGAGTCCCACCGGCTCACGGTGGAGGTGCTGCTCAGCCTGGGCTTCAGCTTCGTCCTCATCGGGCTGGTCTACTGGCTGGGGTTCCGGACTCTGGCCGGCTACGGCTTCGTCATGGTGCCGCTCCTGATCGGCATGTTCTGGGCCCTGGGCCTCACCGGCTGGGTGCTGGGCCGGGTGAATCTCATGGCCGCGGGCTTCGGTGCGGTGCTGCTGGGTGTGGGTGATGACGTGGGCATCCTGCTCTTCAGCCGCTACCGGGACGAGCGCCGGGCCGGCCAACCCAAGGAGCGTGCGCTCCAGGCCGCCCTGCTCGGCACGGGGCCTGGCGTCGTGGCGGGCGCCCTGGCCACGGCCCTGGCCTTCCTCGCTCTGGCCTTCGCACCCTTTCCGGGCATCCGGGACCTGGGCATCACCACAGGCCTGGGCCTGCTGGCCTGCCTCGTGGCCACCTTCCTGGTGCTGCCCGCACTGCTGCTGGGCCTGGATCAGGGCACGGGCACCTTCGCTCCCGGCCCGGCCCAGGCGCTGGCGCCTCGGCGCCGCTGGGCGCCCTGGGTGGCCCTCGCCGTGCTGGGACTGGCCCTGCTCGGGGCTCCCCGCACCCGCTGGGAGGAGGACCTGCGGCGCTTCCGCGCCCAGGGCAACCCCGCCCTGACCCTGCAGGAGCGGTTGACGAAGACCCTCGGCGCCAGCCTCCAGCCCTTGGCCCTGCAGATCCCTCTGGAGGATGTCGATCGCCTGCCCGCCCGCTGGAACAAGCTGAGCCCCATCCTCCGCGAGGCCGGCCTGCCCGTGCCCGACTGGCAGAGCCTGGACCCCGAGCTGCGGCACGTGCTGGGTTCCGAGACCTGGCGCCACCAGGTGCTCGAAGCCGCCGCCCGGGCCGGGCTGGATCCCGCCGCCCTGGAGGGACCCCTCTCCGCGCTGGCCGCCGCCGCCGCGGACCCGGCCCAGCCGGTGCGCGCCCTGCAGGCACTGCTGCCTCGGAGCACTCCCCCCGAGGCCCGCCACCCCTGGAATCTCTGGGACGGCTTCCGGCGCGGCCGGAAGCTCGCACCCCTGGACCCGGCCCTGATCGTGCCGCTGCGGCTGGACGAGGCCTCCCTGGTGCGCCTGACGCCCCAGGTGGAAGCCGCCGGGGGGCGCTTCGTCGGCACGCAGCCCCTCTTTCGCGTGGTGAAGGGCATCGCCAAGGACGCCGTGCAGCAGGCGGTGCTGCTGGCCCTGGCCGGGATCTTCGCGATCATCGCCCTCTTCGGCCGCAGCCTCCGGTTCGCGCTCTTTGCGCTGGTGCCTTTGGTGGCCAGCCAGGCCGGGGTCTTCGGTGCCCTGGGCTGGGGCGGGGAGCCCCTCACCTTCCTGTCTCTCATGGCCATCCCCATCGCCTTGGGCGTGAGCGTGGACACCGCCTTCAACCTGCTGCACCGCGCCCGGGGCGAGGCCGACGCGCCCCAGCGGGTGGCCAGGGTGAATGCCGTCTGCGCCGGCACCACCCTCGCGGGCTTCGGCGGCATGGTGTTCAGCGGCTACCGCGGTCTGCGGGGCCTCGGCCTCGCCTGCTTGGGCGGTGTGGCCCTCGCCCTCCTCCT
>CAIRAS010000213.1 GCA_903876615.1 uncultured Holophagaceae bacterium | reverse complement strand
AGGGGGACGGCCCCGAATAGCGCCCAATTTACCAGGAGCGACGTCGACAGGACGTTAGTGGCAAGGGTCACGAGCGCAGCCGCCTAATCCCACTGCTGAGCGCCGCCGCACCGATCATCAACAGTAGAATTGGGCCGAGCATCCCTGAGCCGGTGATGGGAGTGCCCACACCGACTGGCAGGGGTGATGGGGTTGAGACGGTGGGCGTGGTGCACACGCACGGCGTGGCGCCCACGGCCAGGTTTGGGCAGTTGCAGATGATGGGGCTGGGGCTGGGCGGCATTAGAAGAAATCGTACGTCAGCATGATGCTGGCCCTGATAGCGGTCGCCGCCACTACCGACACGGCCACCTCGAGTCCTTCACTCTCCGCAAGTCCCCCGCCGATTCCACCAGCAGGGCCCAACCCCCCGTAATCCATGGTGACGGCCAGTCCTACCTGGGTCGCTGAGGTACCGACATATTCCCAGATTGCCTTGCCCGAGGTTATTCCCTTGAGTGCAAAGGTGCCAACATTGACGCCTGGCACGATCACCTGCAATTGTCGCGGTCTGATCGTGTAGCCAATTGCGGCGCCGATGATGGTGGTGTTGGCAACCGCATTGAGCGCCACCTGGGCGGTGACCACCTGCTGGGGTGCGGCCTCCTCGACTACCAGAGCACCACTGAGGCTGTAGGGATAGAAGGCGCCAACCAGAGAGCCGCGTGGGTCGATCTCCAATGATCCCAGGTAAGCTGCATTTGGATAGACTCCGGCGCCACTGATGGCTGGTGCAAATGACACTGTCCCGCCGCCGCCGCTGAGCAGCAGTGAGCCGATGGTGGGCAGCGGCGGTTGGGCGGCATTGCCCTCATACTCCTGGCCCATCAAGATGCAGTTCAGGAGGCCATCGGGAACGCCGCCAGTGACCGACACGATCACGGTCTGACCGCCACCGACGGCAAAGGCGCCGCTGGTCTGGCCGCCCGCGGCCACCACCGAGCCGGCCACGGTGATCTGCATCTCCTGGCCGAACAGGGCTGTGGCCACCACCACATAGCACTGCCAGTTATACCCCTGGGACGGTGTCAAGGCAGTGGCGGAGGACGATGCCGAACTGCCGCTCCCAGCCGAGTCGAGCTGGATTTGGAACGGCGCCCAGACCGTGGAGACGGCAGCCATGAGGCCTAGTTTGCGATGGCGTCCGCTATGGAGTTGATGACCAGGCCAGCGACGCCGATGCCGGCCATCACCACTCCGGCCTCACCGGCGCCCCCGTGAAACTTGCTGGCGAAGGCTACGATCAGGCCGCTGCCACCGGCAATCAGTGATAGCGCCTTGGTGCTGTCACCTAGGACTGTCTCAATGATCCCCACCAGGTTGGTCTTGGTGGGTTTGGGCGCCGGCGTCGGCGTGGGAGTCGTGCTCACGACGCCGGGGTCGCTGCCGTAGGGTCCGCAGGCGCCACCGATGCCAAGGCCGCGGTCACCGCGGCAGTGGCGGTTGCCAGTGCCGCCTGGGCCGACTGGAGGGCCGTGGTGGCGGCATCGGCGCTGACGGGCTGGGCCGGCACTGTGGCCAGGGCCGCCTTGAAGGCTGCATAGTCGGTCTCGAACTGGGCCAAGGCCGCCGCCGTGGTGCTGATAGCAGCCTGCTCGGCTGTGTCATCACTCTCCACGGAGGCTACGTCGGCGTCGACGGTGCTGGTCGAGGGCTGATTCAGAACGTAGGGACTGTCTGACACTGAGGTCTCCTTATAGAGCGGGCTGCGCTCCGATGGTGGTGAAGTTGGCGAGGGTGGCAGCACTGAGCGGCTGGGCCGCAGTCTGGTCACACTGCTTTAGGAAGTAGGCCAGGTCTGCTTCAGAAGTGATCCACAGTTTGGTCAGGTTCTCTGGGATCACCAGATACTGGGGCAGCGGTGCAGCTCCGGCACTGGGGATGGCGACTAGTGGTTCCACGGGGATCTCCTCTGGGGGTGGCACTGGTGAGGGGTCGACCCCGGGCCAGTAGTCGGCCACCACTGATAGATCATAAGGCCCAGCGTCCTCATATTGGTGGGCCACGGCCCCGGCCGCGATTATGGCCCCGCTGCCCGGGTAGGCCGCCACCCACCAGTTAGGAGGCGGAGCTCCGGCGGCACTGTAGGCGTTGATGTTGGCCGCCCAGTTGGCGAGTGAGCAGTAGACGGTCCTGTAGCCGACGGCGATGGCCTGCTGGATGGTGAGCGCTCCCTTCTCGACGTCGCCGATATCGGCTGGATTGCCGTCGACCGAGATCGACAGGACCGGGACTCCGGGGAAACGGGCCACCGCCTCTCCATAGCTCTGGGGCTGGCCAAATACTGCCTGTCCATCACAGTAAGCTGCGTATAGGTCGCAGCCTGTCGGCAGATCCGCTGCCACATCTGAGTCGGCCATGATCCTCATAGAGGTGACAACTCAGTCGAGAACCCTGTTCGCCATGCTGTCGGGATAGAGACGGCCCTCGAGGCACTCATAGGCTATAGGGGTCACTCAGCACTCATAGCAGACCCAGGTCGGGGCCGTGGTGTAGGAAGGCGTCATGGTCTGGCCCGCAGGCACGAATACCGGTACCGTGGCGCCGGCGGCGATGGCAGCCACCTGGGCGGCGCCCACGTCGATGGTGGTCCCGGTCGAGGTGTCGGTGATGTAGAACCAGCGATCGTAGAAGGTGGCGGCGATGGCCACGCCGGTGGCCGGGACCGCGACTGTGACCACACCCACCGGCTGCATGTTGTTGCCACGCATCGCGGAGGAGGTGCCGACGCTGACCACGGAGTTGTTGGCCGAGTTGAAAACATTGGCAGAGATCAGAGAATGGGTGCAGCCGCCGGTGATGCCGTCAAATGACTGAACCGAGTTGCTGGACACGGCGTGGTAGCTTCCGCTCAGATTGAAAGCGTAGGTGAAGCCCTGGGCGCCGGTGCCGTTGACCGTGTTCCCGGTGATGATCCAGCGCCCCGAGGCGGCGCCGTTGTCATTGATGGCGCTGCCGCTGTTGCCGGTCGCTATGGTGGTGACGATGTAGTTGTCAGCGATGATGGCTTGCTGGGCCCCCGCCACGCAGGAGATGCCATCGAGGGAGGTCACCTCCACATAGTTGCCGGTGATGATGGGAAAGCTGCCATCGACCCGGATGCCTGCGTACCCCGCTGCGGGTGTCGCATTGAGCACCACGTTGTCAGCGATGATGACGAAGTTGGCGGCGTTTACATCGTTCTGGATGGTGTTGTTGACTACTGTGTTGCCAATGATCTCAGCGTTGTGGCTGAAGGGGAACTGCAACTGGCCGTTGACGACGGTGTTGCCGGTGGCGCGAAGGTGAGCGTTTATGCCCAGGTAGGGGAACCCGGAGTGGCCCAGCTCAATGCCGTCGTCAGAGCCGGTCGTGAAGGTGTAGTTGCGGTCGATCTCGACGGAGCCGATGTAGTCGCAGTAGATCCCGTAGCCGCCGCCGCTGGTCCCGTAGCCCTCGACTGAGTTCTCGGTGATCCACTTCTTATTGAGGGTGTAGTTGCCCGTGCTCTCCCCCATATGGATGCCGTGGGCGGGCGCATTTACGATCCGGTTCCGCTCAATCCGGCAGTCGGCGCAGCTGGTGACGCCCGAGAAGTCGATGACCGCGGTGACGCCGGCGTTGGTCGTGGCCGACGCGATGAAGGTGCCGTTGATAACCGCCGTGCCGACGTGGACCGCTGCGGTCGCCTGGACCCAGCTGGTCGCCAGGGAGGCCGGGGCGGTCAGATAGGCGCCGTTCTCGAAGATGAGGCGGACGCCGGGAGGCAGCGAGAGCGCCCCGCAGAGGTAGCCGGTATTGGTGTAAGGCACCCAGACATCGCCGCCGCCATTGGCGCCCGCCTGAGTCAGCGCCGCCTGGATGGCGACAGTGTCATCGGTCACACCGTTGCCGGTCGCGCCGTAGGTGGGGTTCTGGACGTTGAGAGCGCTGGGCGCATCGACAACCGCTGCGGTGCCACCGCCCCTACTGGTGAAGCCCGACTGGAAGCCGCTCATTCAGTCGAGAACCCTGTTCGCCATGCTGTCGGGATAGAGACGGCCCTCGAGGAAGCTCTGAATTGTGACTCCGGCCGTCAGGTTGGCGACCAGCAGGTAGAACATCTCGGGAGCCCTGATGGTCTGCTCCTTCTTGTAGATGGCCTCGGTCGGGACCCCGGTGGTGAGCGCCACCAGGCGGCCACCGCTCAGGTCCTGGGGATTCGATCCCTTGAAGAGGTAGACGACATAGGCTGACCCGGAGGTGGACGTGGGGTCAAGCAGGAACACGGTTAGGTGACGGAGATCCAGGTAGTATCCCTGAGGGCAGGGATCATGGGTCAGGAGTGCCCCGGTGATGGGAACGCCGCTGGCGTTGACGATGGTGGTGACCGCAGCGGCTCCGGCAAAGGAGCGGAACATCTGGACGCCGTCCTTCTCTGCCTTGGCCTGCTCCTCTCGCCTCTTCTCGGCCTCGCTCAGGACCTTGAGGTGGGAGAGGATCTGGAACTCCAGGCCCGCCTCAACGTCCAGCCCTTCGTCGGTGATGCTCATCTCTCAGTCTCCAAACACGGCATTGTATTTCTTCTGGTTCTGGACTGGGCCTCGCCGCCCTCGAGTGGCCCTGGAGGCGGGACTGCCTCCTCCACTGGGATTGTAGGTCCGGACCACGGTGCGGGTCCTGGTCTTCTCCTGGGGCGGTACCCGGAGGCGGGCAGTGGCCTCAGAATCTCGAGCCTGGGCCCGCGCTCGCCGCACTCGGGCCCGGTCGATCTGCTGGCGAGTGAGCCGCCTCTGACTCTCATCCGCGCTACGCTGGGTCGCCTGGGCCTGCTTGGCCCGGCCGGCAGTGCGCCTCTGGCGCCCACCCTGGACGGCCCTGACCGGGGCCACCGCGGCGCCGACCACGGCCCCGACCCCGGTCTCGCTCGCCACCTTGGCGGCAGTACGGCCCAGCTTGGTCTCACTGAGAGTCCCGATGATGACCAGGCCAGCTCCCACCAGCAGCACCAGGCCGCCGGCTCCCATCAGGAGGGCGCCGAACAGCTTCTGCTCTCCGGCCTGGCTCAGGATGCACCATCCGAACGGCCCCTGCCAGGCACATCCCTGGGCTGCGGTGGCGGCAGCCGAGGCGGCGGCAGTGCTGGCGGTAGCGGCCGAGGCCGCGGTGGAGCTGAAGCCCGAGGTACCGGCAGGAGGCTGGATGAATCCCTGGACGTTCTGGGTCGAGCTCTTGCGAGTGTCGTAGATCCCCAGGCCACCGCCGTCGGCGTTGTAGTTCATCTCCTCCACCGTGAAGGTGTCGGCCGGCCCCAGGGCACTCACCACGCCCACATGGCCCAGGGAGCTGTACTCGGCCGAGGGACTGTAGGGGGTAGCGGCGCTGACGCCTCCTTGGTAGACCACCACGTCTCCCACCGAGGGAGACTGGCTGATGGTGAGGCCCTTCTTGGCCGCGTTGGCGATCCATTGGTTGGCATTGCCCAGGCCGGCGGGAATCCAGGCCAGCAGGCTGGCCACTCCCCAGGTGCACTGGCCGACCGCATAGCTGGCGGCATTGCCGACGG
The DNA here is from genome assembly GCA_903876615.1 of uncultured Holophagaceae bacterium. The sequence continues at coordinate 7,200 of CAIRAS010000213.1, read as the reverse complement.
CCGCCTTGAGCTGGACGGCAGTCACTCAGCCGACCTCACTGGCCGGGTGGCGGAGGGCGTATTCGTAGCAGATCAAGAGGCCTCCGCAGGCGACTGCCGTGCCCCAGAAGGGCAGGGAGGAGCCGGCGGCCAAGGAGGCGCCGAAGCCGATGCCGAGGCTGGCCAGAGTGGCGATCACCTCGCCCTGACGGATACGGCGGACGTTGCCCTTGCGGCTGCCCTGGGAGTTGAAGAACTCCGAGGAGATGGTGAACATGGAGGGTAGCAGCCCTGAGTAGGCGTTGAAGGAGTCGCCCATGGCCAGGATGGTGATGCCGACGACGCCGGCGCTGAGTGCCGCCCCCTGACGGACCGGCATGTCAGCTGGTCCTGCGCTTGACGATGCCTCGAGGCGCTGTGTTCTTCTGCTCCAAGAGGATCATCCGGGCCAGCTCGGTGGGGATGCGCTGTGGCGTCAATGGTCGGAGCGTGACGTCAGGCTGAGCCGACATGCCGGTCAGCGGGCCCATGACGATGCCGGGCCCCTGCTGAGTCGGGCTGAGGACCGTGTGGGGGTAGATGTTGGCCTGGGACGGCATGGCTTATACCCTAACCTGGGTCGGGTAGTAGGTGCCGTTGGCCTCCTCGGCCCAGACCCACTGCGTTCCAGGTGGCGCCGGGCCCAACGAGGCCAGGGCCGATGCCGGCGGCGGGTTGCCCGCGGTGGCGGCACTGCCGGCCGCCTCGGCCGTCTGGAGCTGGCCACCAGAGCCACCAGGACCTTGGTTCTGGGTGATGTCTCCCGTCGGGCCCGAGGCTGCTGTCACGGCCGACTGCTCGGCCGGAGTCAGTGAGCCGGTGAGCGAGCTGGGAGCTGGCGTGGCAATGGCCGGGACCGGCACATTGACTCCTCCTGGATTGACGACAGGAGCAGGCGTGGTCGTGGTGGGAGCCGGCGAGGTGCCGTCGGTACCGGTGGCTGTGCCACCCTGGCCACCCCAGCCAAAGCCACCCATGCCGGTACTGGTTCCAGTGGTGCTGGCCGCCGGAGTGGCGGCTGGGGTGGTGCTGCCACCTTTGATCTTCTTGTAGACGACGAAACCGACCACGCCGGCTCCGACAATGGCTGCCCAGGCCCAGAGGGGCAGCCCCAGGGTCTTCTTCTGGAAGAAGTTGGGCTGCTTGCCAGAGGGCCCCTTGGACGAAGTTGGTGGCCGCCGAGTAGAGCTCCCAGAGGAAGAAGGAGGTGGGGAAGTCTGGGGAGTCGTGCTCACGTGCCACCAACTCCGAACGTGGGCCAGGCGATGTTGGGATTGGGCCAGCGAGTCGCGGTGCGTCCGCCGATGCGAGCGGGCCTGCTGGCCACCTGCATCGAGTTGTAGGCCTGCAGCGACGGCACTGGCAGGGGATGGTCACTGAAGCGGCGGGTCTTCTGGGCGAACCGGGGCGCCATCACCCACACCCCGAAAGAAGGCCGCCACCAGGGCGGGTTCTGTCGCCCCTGTTGGAGCTGAGGCGCGTTCATGGGTTGCACCACTCCCTGGGTTCGGGCCGCTGGCACCGGGTGTTGGCCCATCACCAAGAACTTGGGGCCAGTGCCTCGTGCCGAGGCGGCGACAGGGGTCTCTGGCCTACCAGTCCTTCCCGCCTGACCAGGCAAATACCGTGTAGGGCCGGCCTGGACCACCGGGGTGGCCCGCTCGACCGGGCCCCAGGCGGGCTTCCAGCCCGAAGGGAACAGCGATGGCGCCTGGCTCAGCGGCACCGCTCCCTTGGTGATGGCCATGGGCTGGATCACCGGGGTCTCGAAGAGGGCCATTACTGGCCTGTGCTTGTGTAGCCGAGAAGGGAGTTTTCGGCCGGGGTCGCGAGCGAGGCCACGCCATTGAAGGCGTCGGTGGTCCCGGTCGGGTGGGTCAGGAAGTCGGCAATGATGATGCCGACCACCACCAGGCCGCAGAGCGCCACGATTGAGGTTGGTCGCATATCGATCTCCTTATGACGCCGTGGCCGTCTTCGGCACCGCGGTGGTTGGAGGTGGCCCGACCGGGATGATGGATGGGTTCTGGAGAATCTGGGCAATGATAAACCCCCAGGCGGCGATGCCGGCGGGAGCCGGGGCCACCTCGGAGAGCAGGCCCAGCAGGGCGAAGATGATGGTGTCTCCCACCAGGATGCCCGGCACCGGCAGGCCGTCGCCTGAGCGGATGGAGTTGATGGTAGAGATGGTCATGGCGGTCATCCAGGCGAGTAGTACGCCTTTCATCCGTTGGCCTTGGGGCCGAGACCCGCGTAGGGGCCCACCGAGCCGCCCGTGCCGACGGACGGGACCGGGGCCGTGGTGGTGGTGACGCCGGAGCTGCCCTGCACAGTCCCGGTGGTTCCGGTGCCGGTGCTGGTCTGGCTGCAGGGGGTGTACTTCCCGGGCGTGAAGATGTCGATGATGTTGGGCTTGCAACCGTCCCACATCTGCTTCCCGGTGTAGGCCAGGCCATAGCCGACCAGCACGATCAGCATCCCGATCGCGAGCATGGGTCAGATCCTGCCGACCAGGAAGAGGACCAGCAGCACCACGATGATCAGGAGCACCACGCCCCAGAGCACGTTGGTCTGGCCCTCCTCACGTTGGACGAGAGTCAGGAGGCGAGTGAGCATCAGATCTTGCCCATCAGCTTCAGGACGAGCAGGGTCGCACCGACGCCGACGATGAACGGGAACATGGTTCTGTCAGCTCTTGGTCGAGGGGACAGGCTTAATGAAGGCGTGATAGGCGTAGAGGCCGGCGATTCCGGCAATGACGCCGATCCAGAAGGTGCCTGAGCGAAGCATGACTAACTCCTATTTATGAATGACTGGCTACTCTGGCAGCGAGTACCAGAGACAGGCCAGTAGAGCGACCGAGATGATGCCCACCCAGAAGGCCACGCCCGCCGGGTGGGTCGGGGCGAAGGGGGACCCGCCCCCTCCTCCCGATGCCATGGAAGAACCAGGGGCCATTGCCATGGCGGCCCCGGGCCGAGACGAGCCACCACCTCCGACCGAGGCCGTGGCGACGCCGCCCCCGAAGGCGCCGATTGCGGTTTCGAAGAGGGTGCCGTTGGCCATCGATCAGTTCTCCAGAAGGCCTTGCAACATCGCGCCCGATGGCACGAACTGCCCGGCGATGATCTCGAGCTGGGCTGGCGCTGAGGCGATGGTGCCCCAGGTTCCCTGGACCTGCACCTGAGTCCCAGGGTTGGTCGAGAGGTAGCCCTCGCCAGTGTCCAAGAGGCCCATTGAGATCTGAGAGAGAGAGTCCTTGCGAGTGAAGACCAGGACCCCTGTCTCCCGGACGAACCCGGAGGCGAGCTGGAACTGATTGGCCATGTCGTCCTCGACGTCCGCCAGGGGCTTGTTGGCCGCGATGGGGACCCCGTCGAGGTAGAGGGAGATCGGGTTGGGCCAGTAGTCGCCACGGGCTCCGGCCGAGTTGCGCAGGACCAGGATGATGGTGGTGATGTAGCCGCCCAGCCGGGGGAAGGTGACGGGAACGTTGCTACCGGTGCCCACGGGCGGGTTGCCGGTCTGCTGGTTCCACTGCAGGGTCGAGCCCAGTCCGGGTGGCTCGATGGTGCTGTTGAGGGGCAGCCAGTAGTACTCCAGTCCGACCTTGACCTCGACGGTGGGAAGGGTCCCCGGTGAGGTGGTGTAGACCGAGGCGGCCGGGGCCAGCTGCCACTGCAGCTTGGGAAGCTGGGCGCTGTTAGCCATGCTGATGCAGCCGTATCCCTTGGCCGCTTCCAGGGGGATCGAGGCCGCGAAGGTGAAGTTGCCAGTGCCCGCAGTGCCGGCCGAGAGGCCGCTGTAGTTGGGCAATGCGCCCTGGTCGGCATAGGCCCAGAGATTGACCTGGCCGCCGTACTTGTTGACCAAGTGGAGGATCTCATAGCCGCCGCCCTGGATCAGCTGGGTTCCCGAGGGGTCGAAGAGAAGCACCTGCTGGACCGCCGAGAAGGGCGCATCTGCCGCCGCCGCCACGGTGGTGGTCCCGTTGACGCCGCCGGTGGCGTTGATGGTGACGCGGAACCTGCGGGCATAGCCCGGGGCCGCCACCAGGGGAGCCGTGACTGCGCCGCCAAAGGCGACTGCCGTCTGGTCGTACATCAGGGCATAACCCTCTTCCGTGTAACGGATGAAGGGGCCGCCCTCCTGCTGGCCGGTCGTCTGGGGCTGAGGGTTGACCGCCTGGGAAGGGGTGTTGCCTTGGCTGGCCATCAGAGACCACCCAGGATCGCGCCCGCAACGGCGGGATGGTTGCCCCGGGCCGCCTGGTAGGACGCCCAGAGCTTGCCCAGGAACTCGATGCTTAGGAAGCCCAGGACCGCGGTGGCCAGCGAAACTCCCATGATCCTACGCGTCGGCATTGTGAGCACCTCTATATAAGGAAGAGCCGACGGGTATTCCCGCCTGGCTATCCGGAGAGGCGCTCCCCGCGCCGCATGCGCAACGGCTGGGGCGACTATACTACGTGCCGATGAGCAAGGACAAGTCCCGGGTCTACGGTGAGATCGGGGACCCCGAGGAGTGGCTCCCCCAGAAGCCGACGATCAACACCGAGCCCTTCGAGGAGACGGAGTCGGGGATCTACCTTCCCACCCCCAAGGGCAAGGAGGCTCGCACCATCATCTTCTTCCAGGGGCTGGGCCTCCAGGTGGAAGAGAGCCAGGAAGAGATCGTGCGGCTCATCAATGACGCTCGAAAAGTAGGTCTTGAATGGGTCAGATTTACCGACGTCCAGTACGCCACCACCGTCTCGGTGCCAATGTCCGCCATCGACCGGATGGCCTGGGTGGGTGAGGCCTGGGTGGACATGGAGGCGGCTCGAGAGAACCTCCGTCAGATCGAGATGGCCCGCAAGGCTCAGACGTCGGGACTACAGATCGTGCAGCAGCCGATGGGCCGCTCCAACGGCAAGCCGAGGCGCTAACCAGGCAACCTGGCCGGCCGGGTCACCACGATAGGAGCCATGGGGTCCTGGCCCACGACAAGGATGCAGGGGCGCTGCAGTCCCCGCACCGCTCCCCTGATCTCGGCCCGAGGCCGACCACTCATCTCCGCCAGGCGGTTGACGATGTCAGTGTCCCTGGTCACGTAGACCACCATCCAGACCGCCTGGTCTGCCGCTGCCCGGGGCGTTCGTCTCGGCGCCTGGTAGGAGCTTACCACCGAGATGCCGGCGTCCCGGGCGGCGATCAGAAACTCCTCGATCTGGATACCCAGACCCATGCTCATCCGAGCGTCACTGAGGAGTTGGAGCTCATCGACATAGACCGTCCAGTTGCCCTGAGTCCAGACGTCCTCAAGAACCTTGTGCATCAGCGCCTTGCGCTCCTTCATGGCAGCACTCCCCCTGGTCGTGCTGCCCACGATCAGCCGCACCGGCTCACCCTTCTCCATCCGGTCATAGAGGGTGCCCGGCGGCGGCCAACGGGTGATTCGGGGCCAGTGGGACCTGCTCAGGGTGGAGTCTCCGCCCTTGATGTCCAGAGCCAGGACCCAGGGACGGAGGTTGCAGAGCTGGACCGCAGTCGTGGTCTTGCCGGACTTGGTGGGACCGATCAGGGCGACATGGTCACCCGGCTCCCAGGCCTCCTTGAACCACTTCTGGAAGACGGCCCAGGAGACCGGAAGAACGTCGCCCTCAGGCTCCTCAGGCTGCCGCTGCAGCCTCGCCAACTGGCTCCGGCATCGGCTGAGGCTGCTCCTGCTGCTGGGCCGCCTGGCCGAAGAACATGGCCATCAGATGGTCCACGTCGATCTGGTGGGACCCAGCCCTCTCCTGAGCGTTGGCCAGGCGCTCCTTGTTGCGTGCCTCAAGCTCGGCCAGATCCAAAGCGACGCTGGTCACAACCGGGATGATAAGGGGCTTAAGTGGGTCATAGAGGTAGGGGCGGCGTTCGATCAGGGCCACCAGAAACGGCAGAGCCAGCACGGCGCCAAAGTCCTTTGCCGAGGCTCCGGCTCGGGCGATGGGCTGGAGCAGACGGTCCAGCATGGTGCCGGCGATGATGGCGTCTAGCTTCTCTGCCGCCACCGGGGCCTCGAAGCCGATGGCCATTCCCACCGGGATATCCCGGTTGCTCATGATCAGGCCGGTCGAGACTCCTCCCAAAGTCGTCTCCAACAGGGAGGTGAGCGGGATACGGGCCCGGCCCCGCTTGGGCGGAGTACCTCGAGGACGCCTAGGAGGCGGCCCAGGTGCCGGAGGCTCATCAGGAAGGTCCTGGTCAGGGATGTCCTCAGGGTCTGCACCGTCCTGAGGTGCCATCGCCATGGCCTTCTGCTTCTCACGCTTTTTGGCCTGGGCCCGGCGCCACATGGCACGCTTGCGGTCCTGGTCGGTCAGCACCGCAGTGGCAGCGAGTTCGGCCTCCAATATAGGGGCCTCATCCATCACGATCACCCCAGATCTGGTGGCGCCAGGGCTTGACTTCAGGCAGAGGCGGCTTGGGCGTCTTCAGATCCTCATGCTCCTTGTCGTGCTGGCGCTCCCGCTTCAACTCGGCCACGGCAGACTTGACCTGGTCCCGGAGGCTCTGCTCCGTCTCCCGGTCGGTCCTGGGGTGGTCATCGTCTGGGGGGGGCGGCTCCTTCTTGTCGTCAGGAGGGTCTCCCTCGCCCAGGAGCTTGTCGACGATCTTCTCGACGATGCCCTCCAGCTGAGCCACGGTGGTGGTGATGACACCATCAGAAGGAGTCTCAGCAGGAGTGGGCTTCTCTTTGTCGTCCTGATCTTCAGCCACGACCGCTATCATACGCGCTAAGATGCCAGTAGATGACAGACCGGGAGCTGCTCGAGGACGTCCAGAAGCGACTGGAGGATCACCTGAAAGAATGGCGAGAGTTCAGAGAACGCGTCGAGCCACTTCTGCAGCGCGGCGAACAGCTGCTCCATCTCCGGCTGCCATGGCAGAAGTAGAGGCCGAGGAGCCCCACTCCAACGGGGCTGAGCCACACGACGTGGAGGTGGCCAGCGAGGCTCAGACCAGTGCCCAGGTCTGCCTACCCTGCCTCATCGCCCGTGGGCTGATGCTGGCAGCCGCCACCGCATTGCTGATCTACCTGGTTTTCCAGGAGCGGAAAAGGACCAATGACACTTCAAGGTAGGGTGGTCTTCGTCTTGATCATCGGCGCCTTCGCTCTTGGGATGGGCACCGAGATGATTTGGGAACGAAGCACTCT
>CAIRAS010000212.1 GCA_903876615.1 uncultured Holophagaceae bacterium | reverse complement strand
CTGCGACGACCCCACCTACAGCCACGTCAGCTCGCGCAGCGACCTGCCGCCGCACTTCCTGCTCGAGGTGGAGCACTTCTTCCTGACCTACAAGGACCTCGAGCGCAAGACCGTGACCAGCGACGGCTGGGGCGGCAAGGATGAGGCCCAGGCCTTCGTGCGGTCCTGTACGGCGGCCTACGAACTCGAAAAGAAGAAGTAGGCCCGTCGTGACGGCCCCCGAGCTGGCTCCCGGGGTCGTCTGCTTCGACCTGGACGGGACCCTTGTGGATCCCCTGCTGGGCGTGCGCAACTGCCTGCGCAAGACCTGCGCGGCCTTCGAGCTGGAAGTACCAGACGAGGCCACCGTGCGAGGCTGGATCGGCTTCGGCATGCGGGAGGCCCTGGCCACCCTGCCGGGGATGGACGATCCGGCCCGCCTCGAGGCCGTCCTGGACTTCTACTGGGAGCGCTACCGGGAGGACGGTGTCTTCGAGCACGAGCTCTATCCCGGAGTCTTCCACCTGCTGCACCGGCTCAAGCGCCAGGGCCACCGCATCTACATCGTCTCGGCCAAGCCCGGCATCTTCGCCCGGCGCATCGCCTACCAGTTCGATCTGAACCTGATCTTCGACGACATCTTCGGCAGCACCCTGAAGGGGCAGTGGCAGCCCAAGACCAAGGTGCTGGCGGGGCTCGCGGCGCAGGGGACCATCGCACCCGGAGGGGTATTCATCGGCGATCGGGGCGTGGACATGGTCGCCGCCCGGGACCACGGCCTGGAGGCCATCGGTGTCGGCTGGGGCTACGGCAGCCGGGAAGAGCTCCTCGCCGCTGGCGCAGAGCACCTCTTCGAAACCGTGCCTGATCTCGACCGCTGGCTCCGCGTTCGGTTTCCCCAGGCGGAAGTGTTCGATGCCTTCAGCCGTTCGGAGTAGCCCACCGGGTGCCGGCGGGGAGCTGAGGCTGGAACAGCCCGGGCGTTGGCGTGGTGGACGTCTTCGGATCCAGCAGCTCCAGCTTCTGCCGGGCCCCGGTGGGATCGGTCCACTCGAGGCTCCCCAGCAGCCCCTTGCGCCCGGTGGCCTTCAGCTCCGGCAGACCCGCCTCCTTCGGCACCAGCCGCAGGGCTTCCCCGCCCAGGGACTCAGCGCGGTAGAGGCGCTCGAGTCTCGCTGGATCGAGCAGCAGCCCGAGGAGTGGAAAATCGCGGACGGCCTGGGCAAGCTCGATGCGCTGGGCCGTGCGGGTGTCCGGATCGTACTGGACCAGGTGCCGGCCATCGCAGGTCACGGTCAGGCCCCCAACGTAGGCCACCCGCAGACGGCCGCCCCGGGCCAGGGCCAGGCGTCCCTCCCGGGCCAGCTTGCCGAAGACCAGGCTCTCGCTCTCCTGGCGGAAGCGGCTCTCCAGCATCGGTGTCCGCGCGAAGGCGGTCCACCAGGCCGGCAGGGTGGCCAGGGCCGGGGCCGTGATCAGCAAGGTGATCAGCAGGGCGCGCATCAAGGCCGCGTCAAGTCGATGGAGAGGCGATCGGTCGCTCCGGGGGACGGCGCCAGGCAGCGGAGCTGGCCTTCCAGCAGCACCCGACCCCGCTGCCGGACCTGCACCACGACTTCCAGATCCGGAGCTCCCAGGTCGGCGGGCAGCACCAGCACCAGCGGGGATGCAAGGATGGGGTCAACGGGACTCGGCGCACTCACCTGAGCGTGCTGCAATTCGGGGTCCTCGACCTCCTGGTGCAAGGGCGCCGGAGCTAAGACCGGCACCGCCAGCTCCATGGTTGCAGTGCTTCCCCCACCCAGCCCGGGGGACGGCTCCCAGGCTGAACCCGTCGGAGCCGAGGGTTCGGGGTCGGTTCCGGGCAACGAGGTGAGGTCGCTCTCCAGGAGAAAGGTGAGGTCCTCAGACACGACCCCGGGAAGTTCGGGCAGCACGGGGGCCTCGATAGGTAGGTCCCCAAAGAGACCCTCCTCCGGCAGGAGCAGGAACTCCCCGCTCCCCCCCGGGAAGGCCCCCTCCAGATCAAGGAGATCCAGATCAGAGGGCAGATCGGTCAGGGCGAGGGGCTGAACCGCCGGGACCCCGGCGGACGGGTCCTCGTCCAGCAGGTGGGACTTGATGCGGGACAGGGCCAGCCGCGTGATGCCCCGCAGGGTCTCGAAGACGCCCTGCCCCTCGGAGGCGACCGCCTGGAAGCTGGGAATCCCGCCCAAGTTGAAGGTCGCCTCCAGCTCCTCCAGCGAGAGCGCACTCCGAAGATCCCGCTTGTTCCACTGGAAGACCGTGGGGATCTCCTCGGGCTTCAGCCCCTGCTCGCGGAGGTTTTCCTGCAGGTTCTGGAGGCTCTCATGGCAGGCGTCCAGCATGGCGGCCTGGCTGTCCACCACGAAGACAAGGCCGTCCACGCCCTTCAGCACCAGCTTGCGGGTGCTGTTGTAGAACACCTGGCCCGGCACCGTGTAGAGCTGCAGGCGGGTCTTGAAGCCACCCACCATGCCCACCTCCATGGGCAGGAGATCGAAGAAGAGGGTGCGGTCAGTCTCGGTGTTGAGGCTCACCATCTCACCCCGGGCCTTCGGCGTGGTCCTGGCGTAGATCGTGTTCAGATTGGTGGTCTTGCCGCACAGACCCGGGCCGTAGTAGACGATCTTCACCGTCATCTGCCGGGTGGCGTGATTGAAGAAGACCATTCCAGAGCCTCGTGGGGTTGGCGTGATTTTAGCCCGGAAGTCAGCGCAGGCTCAACGCCGCCCAGGGGTTCACTTGGCCAACGCCTTCAGGAAGTCGAGCACCTGCTGGTCATGGTCCTTGGTGCGGACATCGCTCAGGACATGGCGGACGATGCCCTGCTTGTCGATGATGAAGGTCACCCGCTTGGCGATGCCGAGGAGCGGCATCTTCACGCCGTAGGCCTCG
>CAIRAS010000211.1 GCA_903876615.1 uncultured Holophagaceae bacterium | reverse complement strand
CGGCGCCGCGGCGGCGTGCACCAGCACGGTCTCCACCGCGTTGCAGGCGGAGGGATACTGCAGCTTCGCGTCCCGCACCAGGGCCACGGCCATGGCCGGATCGGCGGCGGCATCCAGGTACAGGTGGCAGAGGCCCTCGGCATGGCCCAGCACGGGGATCCGCGTGGCGGCCTGGATGCGCTTGACCAGGGCGTTGGAGCCCCGGGGGATCACCAGGTCCACCAGCTCCGGCAGGCCCAGCAGGGCCTCCACGGAGGCCCGGTCCTCCAGGCCCTGCACCGCCGCCACCGGCAGACCCACGGCCTGCAGGGCCTCCTGCACCGCCGAGAGCAGGGCGGCATTGGAGTGCAGCGCCTCGCTGCCACCCTTGAGCAGCACAGCGTTGCCGCTCTTCAGGGCCAGGGCGCTGATCTGGATGAGGGCGTCGGGCCGGGACTCGAACACCACGCCCAGCACCCCCAGCGGGCAGCTGACGCGGGTGAGCTCCAGGCCCTCGTCCAGGGCGCGGCGGAGCTGCACGCGGTGGAGCGGATCCGGCAGGGCCGCCACGGCGCGCACGCCCGCGGCCATCTCGCGCAGCTTGGCCTCATCCAGGCGCAGCCGCTGATAGGCCGAGTTGCTGATGTGGCTCACCGCCGCATCCAGGTCCCGCTCGTTGGCGGCCAGGATGCGGTGGGTCTTCCGCAGCAGGACGTCCGCGAGGGCGGCGAGGGCGTGGTCCCGGGTGGGCCCGTCCGTGACCGCCAGGAGCCGCGAGGCCGCCCGGGCCGCCTGGGCCAGGGGCCGCACCGGGTTCTCCTCCACGATGGGGTGGCTGGGGGCCGCCGGGTCCGGGTTCGGCGCGAAGAGGGTGCCCACGGGCTCGCCTGCCAGGATGCGCTCAAGGACCTGGGGCATCAGGCCCGAGGCCATCACCACCGGCACGCCCTGGGCTGCGGCCAGTCGCGCCGCCGTGAGCTTGCTGGCCATGCCGCCCCGCCCTCGGCCGTTGCTGCCCTGCACCTCCACGGGCGGCTGGCTGGCGTAGGGCACGTCCAGGATGGGCTCCGCCGTGGGGTCTAGGCCAGGGTTGCGGGTGTGCAGGGCCGTCACGTCCGAGAGCAGCACCAGCAGGTCCGCGTCCAGATGGGCGGCCACCAGGGCCGAGAGGTGGTCGTTGTCGCTGAAGATCGGGGCGCGGTCTTCGGCGGGGCGCTCCAGCTCCAGGGTCGATACCGTGTCGTTCTCGTTGAGCACAGGGACAGTCCCCAGAGAGAGCAGGGTCTCCAGGGTGCGCTTCAGGTTGGCGTGACGGGTGGGATCCGCGAAGTCGTCCTCCGTGAGCAGCACCTGGGCCGCGGGGAAGCCCAGGCGCCCGAGGCCGTCCTGGTAGAGCGACATGAGCTCACCCTGACCCACAGCGGCGCTGGCCTGCTTGTCGGCCAGAGCCCGGGGATGGATGCCCAGGCGGCGGGCGCCGAGGCCCACGGCGCCGGACGATACCAGCACCGGCTGACAGCCCCGCGCCGCCATGGCGGCCACGGCCTCCATGAGCCCGTAGAGGCGGCCCAGGGCCGGGCG
>CAIRAS010000210.1 GCA_903876615.1 uncultured Holophagaceae bacterium | reverse complement strand
GATGGGGGGATAGTAGCTGCTGGGCATGGACTCTCCGGCTGGACGGTCAGGATACCAAGAAGGCGCCTCGCGGCGCCTTCTTCGCAAGGACTGGGACAGACTACTGCTTGGGGGCCTTCTTGGCCTTGGGCTTCTCGGCGGTGGGGGCTTCGGCCTCCGGGGCCTCGACGGTCTTGCGCGGGGCCTTCTTCCTGGGCTTGGCTTCGGCGGCCTCGTGATCGTGGTCACAGTCCGGTCCGTGGACGTGGTCTGCGGGGGCCACGGCGGCGGGTTCGCCCCCTTCCTGGCCCTCCAGGTCGCCACCTTCCACGCCGCCGGCGTCGAAGCGGTTCACGGGGAGGCCCGCTTCCCGCTTGCGCTCCAGCTCGACGAGGGCCTCGAAGGCCTCCTTGTCGAGGAGCTCCTCGGTGACCTGGGCGGTGCTGAGCAGGTGGTCGAAGATCCGGTCCGTGCGCAGGCGGCCCTTGATCTCGGTGGTGTTGCCGCGGCGGTCCATCTCGGCCTTGAAGGCCTCGAAGGGCTGCTGCACCTGGTTCTCGGCCATGAAGGAGCGGATCTCGGCATCGATGTCCGCCTCGGGCACCTCGATGGACTCGGCGTTGCCGATGGACTGGAGCAGGTAGCCGCTGCGGACCGCGCGCTCGGCGTCGTTCAGCCGGTACTGGCGGTAGGCCTGCCAGTTCACCTTCTTCGGATCCATGCCCTGGCGGGACACGTGCTGCGCGAACTCCTGGCAGTAGTCGTCGAGCTGCAGGATGACCATGGAGCGGGGCACCTCGAAGGGCACGGCTTCCAGCAGGGTGTCGAGAAGGTTGGCCTGGAGGCGGGCCACGGCGTCGCGGTCGGCGGCCTCTTCCAGGTCCTTGCGGACGGCAACCTTCAGGGCCTCGAGGTTCTCGAATGCGCCCATGTCCTTGGCGAAGTCATCGCCGAGGGTCGGCACTTCCTTGGTGCGGAGGTCTTTGACCTGGATCTCATAGGCCAGCACCTTCCCGGCGAGGACCGGGTTGTTGTCATCGGCAGGGTGGGTCAGGGTGAAGCTCTTCTTCTCATCCACCTTCAGGCCCAGGAGTTCGGCGTCGAAGGGACGGGTGCCGTCGATCTCCAGCACCTGGTCCTTGTAGGTCTGGGCCTTCAGGCCCTGAGGCTTGACGCGGATGTCGCAGGTGGCCACCAGGCCCGGGGCCACGGCCCCGTCCTCGACCGGCAGGTACTTGACGGCGCGCTGGCGGAGGCCTTCGAGGTGCTCAACCACGGTGGCCTCGTCGATGGCGCGCTTCTTCTTGGTGAGGGCCATGGCCTTGTAGTCGGGAAGCACCACTTCGGGCGCCACGTCGAACTGGGCGCGGAACACGGCGTCAGCGCCTTCCTTCAGGTCCAGCTTCTCCAGCGAGGGGTGCGAGATGGGCAGGGCGCCGGCCTCCGTGGCGGACTTCCAGAAGTGCCGCTCCACGAGCTGCTGGGCCACGTCGGACTCGATCTCGCGGGCATACTTCTGCATCAGCACCGTGCGGGGGGCCTTGCCCGGCCGGAAGCCGGGGATGCGCACCTTCGGGGCGATCTTGGCCACCACCTCGTTGTATGCGGCGTTCACCTCCGCGGCGGGCACCGTCACTTCGACGGTCTTGCGGGTGGGGGATTGGTGGTGGAGGGTGACAGACATGGATGCTCCTGGTGTTCCGGGGGGGATGCGGGGCTGTGGGGAGGCAGTAACTGGGATCTTTTTTCCTGCCTTCTGAATCGCAGGGGCGATTCAGAAGTGGTGCGAACGGTCGGACTCGAACCGACACGGTGTGAACCGCTGGAACCTAAATCCAGTGCGTCTACCAGTTCCGCCACGCTCGCAAAGGGACCCAACTTGTCAACCGGTGGTGCGCCCAGAGCGACTCGAACGCCCGACCCTCAGGTTCGAAGCCTGATGCTCTATCCAGCTGAGCTATGGGCGCACACCGAATCTCCCAGTCTACCTGGAAGACACGAACTCATCGACCCCCGGGTTAAGCCAGGCACCAGGCGTCTTCGGCGCCATGCCGACGCAGGGTAGCCAGGTCCTCGTCACCCAGGCCCATGGCTCGGGCGGCGACGGCCTCGGTGGTCAGGTCGCAGGGGATGACCCCGGGATCGTCGGTGCCCAGGGCGCAGCGCACCCCGGTGGCCAGCATCCGGGGGAGGGGGTGCGGGGTGACGTCCGAGGCCAGAGCGCCGTTGGAGCTGGGGCAGACATCGACGGGAATGCCGCGTTCCGCCAGCAGCGCGAAGGTGGCGTCGTCGGCCCGGAGGCCATGGACGATGCGGGCGACCCCGCCTTCCAGGACGGCCTCGCGGACGTTGGCTCCAGGGCCATTCTCCCCGGCATGGGCCGCGATGCGAAGGCCTGCGGTGCGCGCCCGGTCGAAGACGGGGGCCCACTCCCGAAAGGGCGAGCCCTCCAGACCTCCGGTGGAAAAGCCCTTCACGAAGGGGGGGAGCTCCGGCAACACCAGATTGAGGACCGAGTGCCCGTGCTTGGGCCCGAAGTGGTTGACCGCGTCCAGCACCACACAGCTGGCCAGGCCCCAGGCGCTGGCTTCCGCGAGGCCTTCTTCCAGGCCGAGCCAGAAGTCCTCGAGGGTGATCTGAGCCCGATGGACCACCAGGAAATGGGGGGAAACCCAGAGGTCGAAGCCTGCTCCGCCCGCATCCCTGGTGCGGCGTGCGGCGGCGAGGGCTGCCTCCCGCACCGCGCTGCGGCTGTCCAGCAGGGCCGCGCCGAACAGGAAGGCCTCGATGAAGCCCTCAAAGGGAGTCGCGGTGCCCTCCCACAGGCCGATCAGGCTGGGCGGTACCGCCCAGCCGCGACGCTCGGCTTCGGCCCGCACCCAGACGGTATCAAGGGCACCCTCCAGGTGCGTGTGGCGGTCGATGAGGGGCGGGATCGCGGGCTGGCTCACCGAACCAGTATGCTCGTCGCGGGCAGGGGCTCGGCTACTCGTCGTAGTCGTCCATGCGCAGGTCGCCGGGATCGAAGCCTTCGCCGCGGCCACCGCGCTCGATGGCCACGCCGCTCTCGGTGAAGGTCTCTTCGAGGTTCTCGGCTTCCGGCTCGGGGGTGAAGTCGTCCTCGATCACGTGGACGGTCTTCTCCTTCTTGACGACCTTGGGTTTGGCGGGGGCCGCCTTCTGGTTGGCCCCGCATTTGGGACAGAGGGCCTCCGGCTTGTCGAAGTCATAGAACTTCGCTGCGCACTGAAAGCAGGTGTACTTCTTGCCAAGATTTGCCATGCCCATGTCCTCGTTCAAACTCAAAAGAAACAAGGTTATACCAGGGACCACCCGGGTTGTCACCCGGTGGTGGGGGCCGGTCTCAGGCCCAGGGCACGGGACCCAGTCTATCGGCGTCGTCATTGCATAGTTGATGGATGAGTATATTAGTAAAAATACGATAATTAATTTCAATCTCTTCGCCGAACCGCTCCACAAAGGTGGCCCGGCTACGGTCCAGCTCGGCCCGGAGCAGGCCATAGAGGTTCCCCTGGGCCCGGGCCTGGGCGACCTGGGCCGGGAAGTAGAGCTCGAGATCCTCCGCGAGGACCCTGGCCAGGCGCTCGGCCGCAGCACGGGTCTGCGCGTCCAGGCTGGCCGAGGGTGGGGCCTCTGGCGTGGCAGGTGCGTGCGGGACAGGCGGAGGGACCGGTGGCGGAGGCACCGCTCCGGCCTTGGTCTCCTCATCCTTGCCGGCAGCCAGGGAGGCCAGCAGGGCCGAGGTCGCCAGGACCAGGGCCCGGACCAGCTCGGGATGGGGCAGGCGCGGGAGGAGGTCGCTGTCCACCAGAAGCAGGGCCACGGTCTTCCTGCGGTGCCGGAGCGGGAAGATGGCGAGGTCAGCCGCTTCGAAATCGCTGAGGGGGCTGACCAGGGCGGTGTAGCCGGGGCCCCGGTGACGAAGCGAGGGACACCGCCCCTGGAGCAGCTCCTCCAGATCCGGCGTCGGAGCGACGCCGCTGCCCTTGGATGCGGCCTTCTCCTCGAAGCCCCGGTGGGAGTACAGGGAAGGCTGACCCTGTCGGAGGATGTAGATGGCACAGCGAGGGGCGAGTGGGGCCAGGGCCTCCAGCAGCCGCCGTAGCAGGTCTCCCTGGTTGGTGGCGCCCTCCACCAGGTCCAGAGCGACCGCGAGCCGCTTCTCCGCCAGGGAAGGGTCCGGGACTGGGGCGGGAGGGGCGGTTTCGCGGGCCAGTTCCGCCAGCAGGGCCTCATCGGGGTGGAGCCGGGACAGCGCGGCCTGGAAGGTGCCGGTCGCCTCCTCCAGGAGAATCTGACGCTGCCGCTCGAGCCAGGCGTCCAGCCTACCGCGGAGGGCATCGCGCTGGTGCTGGTCCGCAGGGCGGGGTTCGCTCATGGGGGGGCTCGGCAATGGTGTAACTCAAGCGTAGCCGAAGCGCCCCACAGAAAGCTGCCGGCGGCATCCGGTCAGCCCACCGGGTTCACCTAAAGAGCTCTTGAATGCTTGGACAGGTGCGGGAGGAACCGCTAGGATGGCCGAAGTTCCTTGGAGTTTTCGAATGGCGGATCTTTCCATCGCGGTAAGGCACATCGGCAACGTGGCGGTGATCCTTCCCGCGGGATTCATCAACGCCCACACCGTCCGGGAATTTGAGGAGGCCCTGGAAAGCCAGGTCCAGCAGGGGCGCTACAAACTCCTGCTCAACTGCAAGGACCTTAGCTATATCAGCTCTGCGGGGCTGGGAGCCATCATGGGGCTCATCGAGACGGTCCGGGAGAACGACGGCGACATCCTGCTCTCCAACCTCCAGGAGAATGTCTTCGCCATCTTCGACACGCTCGGCTTCACGCAGCTCTACCGGGTCTTCGCCGAAGAGGACCAGGCCCTGGCCGCGGTCGCTCCGGAGCGGAAGGCCTGATCGTGGCTGCCAAGGTGGACCACGCCCAGTTCCGGCTCGTGATCCCGAGCCAGACCCGCTACCTCAACCTGGTGACCGGTCTGGCCAAGCGGGCCTCGCTGGTGGCGGGCCTGGACGATGCCACTGCGGCCAAGGTGAGCATTGCCGTGGACGAGGCCGTCACCAATGTGATCCTCCATGCCTACCGGGGCGAGGGCGAGCACAGCGTGGAACTGGAGCTCCGCTTCACCGAGCAGGCCCTGGAAATCCACATCTGGCACACCGGCCAGAGCATCCGCAGCGACCAACTGGTGCTGCCGGACCCCAAGGAGTACATCAAGCACCCCCGGAAGGGTGGGCTGGGCCTCCTGCTCATGAGCCGGTTCATGGACGAGGTCCAGTTCAAGGCGGATGCTGTGTCCGGTCGCAATGAGTGCTGCCTGATCAAGAAGATCAGCTGAACTGCCCGGTCTGACTGCGATGCAGAGCCATCCCTTCGACCGCCTCCGCCAACTGGCGCTGAAGATTCCCGAGGGAGCGCAGGAGCTGCTGCCCCTCATCGACTTCCTGGAGACCTTCCCGGATCAGGGCAGCGAAGAGGACCTGGTCCACCTAGTGGGCACCACGGCCATGGGCATTGCCAAAGCCCGGCACGGCGGGCTGTGGGACGGCGGGAAGTGGCTCTTCCTCCGGGGGACCGCGCCCGCGTTTCCGACCCACCCGGGGGAAGGCTGGCAGGTGCGGCCCTGGCAGTATGGCGAGGAGCGCTATGGCCACCTTGTGCTGCGCACGGAGACCTTGCCGGACGCGGTGCCGCTGCTCCTGACCATCAGCGCGCCGCTGCTGGCCTGGCGGCGGGCCGAAGCCGTGCGGAGTTCCCAGAACCAGACGCTGGCCCTGCAGCTCTCCCGGCTGAACACGGTCTTCGAGCTCACCCGGAACCTCGGCGAGGTGGAAACGGGCCGGGACCTCATCCGGCTCATGGCGAACACCTTGATGGGTGAGTTCCGCATCATGCGCCTGCTGGTGCTGGACGTCCAAGGTCAGGTGCTCCTGGCCAAGGGGCTGGGCGCGCTGCCCCAATACCTGGACGGGGAGCTGCTCAACGAGGTCCTGCAGGCGCGGTCGCTGGTACACGCCATCGAGCTGCTGGACCAGAACCACAGCCATGGTTTCGCCTACGTGGCGGAACCCGCCGTGGGCCTGTTGTCGGAGGACGATCTCATGTTCCTCCACACGCTGCTCAACCTCACCTCCTCCCAGCTCTCCAGCCTGGAGCTGCGCGAGCAGCGGATCCAGTCCGAGCGCATGGAGAAGGATCTGGAGCTGGCGCGCAACATCCAGCGCAGCCTGCTGCCGAAGACCCTGCCAGAGCCCGAGGGCTGGCAGTGCGCGGCGGCGAACCTGCCCTATCAGGCCGTGGGTGGTGACCTCTACGACCTCTGGATGGCCCAGGACGAGGCCCACGGGGCCCGCCTGCACCTTGCGGTCGGCGACATCTCGGGCAAGGGCCTGCCCGCCTCGCTGATGATGACGCAGCTCTCGGCCTTCCTCAGGGCCATGGCGGACCAGCGGGTGAGGGACTGGGGCAAGCTGGCGGAGCGGGTCAACCGCCGCATGAACGACGTCCGCGATCGGAACCGCTACACCACACTGTTTGCGGGCAGCCTCAATCCCCTGAACGGGGACCTCCGCTACGTGAACGGCGGGCACAACCCCCCGCTGCTGGTGCGGGCCGACGGAGACGTGGCGCGGCTCTCCCCCACGGGTCCCATGGTCGGTCTGCTGCCGGGCGTGGCCTTCTCCGAGGGCCATGCCCACATGGAGCCGGGAGATGTGCTGGTGATCTTCACGGACGGCATCGTGGAGGCCGAAGACCCCGCCGGCGAGGACCTGGGGGATGGACCCCTGGCCGATGTGGTTCGGAGTCGGCCGCAGGCGGGGGCGGACGAGCTGTTCGAGGCCCTGCTGGTCTGCGCCTTCCAGCACCTGGGCGAGGGCCGGTTCCGGGACGATGTGACGCTGGTGGTCATCAAACGGATGGGTGCTTGAGCCCTTTTGTATCCTGGAACCAGGAGGTCGGATCATGAACCAGGCGAAGACCCTGCTCCTCATCGTCGCCATGACCGGGCTGCTCGTCTGGATCGGCGATCTGCTCGGGGGCCAGTCCGGCATGGTGCTAGCCCTGGCCGTCGGTCTGATCCTGAACGGCGTCAGCTACTTCTTCTCGGACAAGATCGTCCTGGCCAGCTACGGCGCCCAGCCTGTGAGCCAGGCCGAGGCACCGGAGCTCCACGCCATCGTGGCCAACCTCGCCCAGCGGGCCGGTCTGCCCATGCCCCGCATCGCCATCATCCCCGAGGACACCCCCAACGCCTTCGCCACCGGGCGCAACCCGGAGCATGCCGTGGTCGCCGTGACCGAGGGGATCATGCGGGTGCTCAGCCGCCCGGAACTGGAGGCGGTCATCGCCCACGAGCTGGGCCACGTCAAGCACCGGGACATCCTCATCGGCAGCCTGGCGGCGGTGCTGGCTCAGGCCATCATGTTCCTGTCCCGCATGGCCTTCTGGATCAGCCCCAGGGACGAGGAGGGCCGCTCCAACCCCCTGGCGGGCATCGCCATCATGATCCTTGGACCCATCGCGGCCATCCTGCTGCAGATGGCCGTGAGCCGCTCCCGGGAATACCTGGCCGACGACTACAGTGCCCACCTGACGGGCCGTCCCGACATGCTGGCCTCGGCCCTGGAGCGCCTGCATGCCTACAACCAGCAGCTGCCCATGCAGTCCGCCGAGCCCGCCACGGCCCACATGATGATCGTGAACCCGCTCAGCGCGGGGGGGCTCATGAGCCTGTTCTCCACCCACCCGCCCATGGCCGAGCGGGTGGAGCGCTTGCGGCACATGCCCATCGAGGCACGATAGACCCCTGCCGGGATTGAATTGTCCAGAATTCCTGCCGATAGAGCCTCCATGCGGGAAAGGCTTGGAAAATTCGAAGTGATCCGACTCCTCGGCAAGGGCGCCATGGGGGAGGTCTACCTGGGCCGAGACCCCCGACTGGGGCGGGAAGTGGCCTTGAAGGTGATCTCCGAGGGCTCTGACTTCGGAGATGAAGCCGAGGCCCGCTTTGAGCGGGAAGCCCGGGCCGCAGCACTCCTGAACCATCCCCATATCGTCACGGTCTATGAGTTCGGCGAGGATGAGCGGGTCCACTACCTGGCGATGGAATACATTCAGGGCGAGGATCTCGAGGCCCTCATCCGGAGTGGGCGGAGTCCAAAGGCTGAATTGTTGAAGGTGCTGGTGCAGGTCTGCGAGGGCCTCGGCTACGCCCATGAGCGAGGCGTGGTCCACCGCGACATCAAGCCCGCCAACATCCTGGTCGCTCGGCACGGCAAGCGCCTCGAGGCCAAGCTCATGGACTTCGGCGTGGCCCAGATGGGCCCCTCGGGTCTCACTCAGACCGGTACTTGGATGGGCACCGTGAGCTACATGGCGCCCGAGTACCTCGATACGAGCCGGGCGACCAGCAGCTCCGACCTCTTCGCCCTGGGGGTCATCCTCTACGAGATCCTCACAGGGGGGCGGAAGCCCTTCCACGGGGACACCACCACCAGTGTGCTGAACCGGATCCTGCTGCACGCCCCCGAGCCCATCCTTCCCCCCGATCTGGAGGGCATCCCACTGGAACTCTTGTCCGTGGTGGAGCGGGCCCTGGCGAAGCGCCCGGAGGACCGCTACCCCGATGCCGAGGCCCTGGGCACGGCGATCCGGGAGGCCCTGAACAAGCCCGTGGAGGCGACCCCCAAAGTTCCTAAGGCCAGCCCCGAGGCCAGTCGGTCCGCGCGGGACATCACCGGGAAGCAGATCCGGGTGGGCAAGGGGGGACTAGGACAGTGCCTCAGCCTGAAGGTGGCCCTGCGCCAGGCGCTCCCAGGTACCGAGATCATCCTGATGCCTGGGGTCTACCGCGAATCTGTCGTAGTGGACAAGGGGGTGGCGATCCTGGCGCTGGGAGAGCCGGGCGAGGTGGTCCTGGAGGGTCAGGCTGGTCCCGTCCTGTTGCTGCGGTCGGCCGGGATCAGCCTGCACGGTCTCACGGTCCAGGCTGGCACGGGACAGGTGGCCGTCCGGGTGGAAGCCGGCTCTGCCCAGATCGAAGCCTGCGAGATCCTGGGTGGCACGGTCTGGGTGGATTCCGGTGCGCAGGTCTCCCTCCATGGCTCCCGCGTGAGCGCGGAGCGAGGGGTGGGCCTGAAGGTGCAGTCCCGAGGCCAGGCCCTCGCCGAGACCTGTTCCTTCCAGGGCAAGAGTGGGGCCGTGGAATTGGAGGAGAGCGCCCGACTCCAACTCACCAACTGCAGCCTCATGGACAGCTCCTTCGCGGGGCTCCTGGCCCTGGAGCAGAGCCATGCGGTGCTGGAGGACTGCGACATCGGTGGCCACGCCTGCGCGGGTGTGCACGTGCTGGCCGGCGCCAATGTGGCCCTGCGCCAGTGCCGTCTGGTGGGCAATGCCGGGTTCGGCCTGTCGGTCATGGACCGGGGGCTGGCCACCCTGGAAGGCTGCACCGTGCAGGCCAATGGCGGCTCCGGCCTGCTGATCTACCACGGCGCCACGGTCCAGGCCCGGAACAGCGCGTTTTCCGAGGGGAAATCGCTGGGGGTGGACTGCGCGGATGGCGGCCAGGGGGTGCTGGACACCTGCGACATCTCAGGCAATGCGGGCGTCGGTGTCCAGGTGGAACCCGGCGGCAGCCTGCTGCTGGTGCGCTGCACCCTGAAGGAGGGCCGAGACACGGGGCTCCTGCTCCTCGAGGACTCCCAGGTGACCCTGGAGGAGTGTGTCGTGCACCGCAATGCCCGGGGGGGCATTCTCCTGGCCAAGGACGCTGCCGATCCCATCCTTCGGGGCGGCAACCGCATCGAAGACGGTCTTCAGCGCGTGGACGGAGGCGGCAACCTCGTGCGGGTGGCGCCGGTCCAGGGAGGCTAACGAAGGGCGGGCTCCGCCCGATGCGAGTGCGGGGGTCCGAGGGGAGGCTCCAGCTCCGTCAGCCGAAGGCGTGCGGGAGCAACGCATGGCGTTGCGACAGCTGGAGGCGCGGAGCGCAGAACTCCCGGTTGGGACTAGAGCAGCCCTGCCAGCTCGTCTAGGAGGAGGGGCCAGGAGGGATCCTCGACCGTGGGCCAGGGCAGGAAAGGGAAGATCGGATCCAGCAAGTCGGGGGCCCCTTCACCACGGGCAAGCAGGACCACCTGCAGATCCTTGCGCTCACCCAGCTCCTGCTGAAGGACCTGGAGGTCCCCCACGGATGTGCTGCCGTCCGGGCCGAGCTCAAGCAGCACCATAGGCAGCGTGGCGCCCTGATTGGAGCGGAGGTCCGCCAGGGCCTGATCCAGGGAGTCCAGGGTCTCCAGGCGCAGGAACCCCTGGCTGCCCAGAGCCCCGCAGACCTGTTCGCGATCGGGTCCGGGGGCCATCACGAGCAGGAGCCGGGTGCTCCGGCGGCCCAGCTGCCGCAGGGCATCCGGGGTCTGGCTGCCGGCCGGGGAGATCCGCGCGGCGGGGCCCTTCGGCTCCGCTGGACTCCGGGGACTGCCATCCCGAGGGGCCTCTCCGGGAAGCCCGGGGGTGGATCGCTGGACGAGGTCGCGCAGGTTGAGAACGGCCTGGAGCTCTCTCAACTCGTCTTCCCCAAGCTCCCCGAACTGGATGCCCACGATGGTCTCTCCGCCGCGCTCGTAGGCGTTGGCGAGGATCCCGCGGGCCTCGAAGACCGGGAGCTTTGGCAGGTCCCGGATCTTGAGCATGGGGAAGGCCTTGCCCCGCTCGAAAAAGCCGGGCCCCGGCGTCACACGCAGGTGGTCATCCAGGCGCATGACGCGGTCCACCCGAAAGGCCAGCCCACCCAGGGAGAGGTTCACCAGGGGACCCGAGAGGCCGTGGCCGGGAACGGTCCCGTCCTGGACCACCACATAGGCCTTCTCCCGGGGGCGGAAGGGGTAGCGCTTGTGTCGGCGGCGGTCCGAAGGAACCATCTGAGTGGGGAGGGCGAACCGGTAGAGCAGGTAGGCCTCGCGGCCACTGAAGACGGTGGGCGCCTCGAAGCGCTGCTCACCCACCGAGAAGACCATCTCGAAGAGGGCGCCCGGGGCCATCTCGTGGGGCAGGGGCCGGATGAGCTTGAGGTGGAGCATCCCCTGCGAGGCGTCCAGGTGAGCGATCCGGGCGGTGTAGGGGAGGGTGTGGGTGCCCTCCACCTTGATGGGGAATTCGGTCTCCAGCTGAATCAGGTTCAGCATGGTCTGCTGAATTTGAGCAGGGTCTTCCATCGGCGCTCCGCGCCCCGACCCAGCTCCTGCTTTGCCCTGGTTCATCTATCCGCCTTACCCTTGGCATCGGGCCGGGAGCGGCAGGTATTGAATCCTAGACGTTAAATAGGAAGTTCATCAGGTCGCCGTTCTTCACGATGTAGTCCTTGCCTTCGGTCCGCATCTTGCCGGCATCCTTGGCGCCCTGCTCGCCGCCGCACTGGATGAAGTCGTCGTAGGCGATGACCTGGGCCCGGATAAAGCCCTTCTCGAAGTCGGTGTGGATGACGCCCGCAGCCTGAGGGGCGGTGTCGCCCTGGTGGATGGTCCAGGCCCGGACTTCCTTGACGCCCGCCGTGAAGTAGGTCTGGAGACCCAGGAGGTCATAGCTGGCGTGGATCAGCACATTCAGGCCAGGCTCAGCCAGGCCGGCCTCCTCCAGGAAGAGGGGGCGGTCCTCTTCGGGCAGGTCCTGGATCTCTGCTTCGAGCTTGGAGCAGATGGGGATGCAGGGGGCCTGGCGGGCGGCGGCCAGAGCCTGGAGGCTCCGGTAGTGCGGGTTGGCTTCGGGATCCCGAATGTCCTCCTCCCCGATATTCCCGACAAACAGCGTCGGCTTCAGGGTGAGTAGGCCATAGGACTTGACCAGAACCTTCTCATCGGCGCTCAGGCCGGCGGTGCGGGCCCACTGGCCGGCGTCCAGGGCGGCGAAGACCCGCTCCAGCACCGCCACCATGGCCACGGACTCTTTGTTGCCAGTCTTGGCCACCTTCCGATGGCGCTCCAGGCCCTTCTCCACAGCATCCAGGTCCTTGATCACCAGCTCGGTCTCGATGATGCTGATGTCCCGCTCAGGGTGGACGCCGCCCTCCACGTGGGTGACGTTGCTGTCCTCGAAGCACCGGACCACCTGGACGATGGCGTCGGTCTCCCGGATGTGGCCGAGGAAGGCGTTGCCAAGGCCCTCGCCCTTGCTGGCCCCCCGGACCAGTCCGGCGATGTCCACAAATTCCTGAGCCGCCGGGAGGACCCGCTGGGGTTTGACGATCCCCGCGAGGACCGCCAGCCTTGGGTCGGGCACGTCCACCACCCCCGTATTCGGCTCGATGGTGCAGAAGGGATAGTTGGCCGAGGCCGCGCCAGCGCGGGTAAGGGCGTTGAAAAGGGTGGACTTTCCTACATTGGGCAGACCCACGATGCCACAGGCGACAGCCATTCAATCCTCCAAGCCTTTCAGTATCTCAGAGACCAGATGTGACGAAAAGAAAGGGTTCTGCCCCTTGCGCAGTCTCCCAGTGCGCCATACTCTCCCCGCCAAGGTCGCAGAACGGTGAAGGGGGACAGAATGATCGTGCGGGCGGAATGGCCGGGCTACGTGGTGGATGTTCTCGTCCGCCCCGGCCAGGAAGTGGAAGAGGATGAGCCCTTGATGATTCTCGAGGGCACGGATGCTTCCCGCACCTCGTTCTACATCAACGCCCCGGAAGGGGGGAAGGTGCGGGAGGTCCTCATCGAGGAGGGCGACTTCGCCTACGAGGATGACGACCTCGTGGTGATCGGCGACTCCGACCGGGACGAGTAGCTGGCTACACTGGGGCCAGACGTCCTTTGCATGGGGTGCTGATGGCCACGCTGCGAGCGGAGATGGCGGGGAAGGTGCTGGCGGCCTGCCGGGCCGAAGGCGACGTGGTGGGGCCGCCGAGGCCCCTTGTCAGCGTCGAGCTGACCTGATGGAGATTCGGGTCGAAGCGCTTGCCGGTGAAGACGAGGGCATCATCCTCCTGGGCCTGGACCGTCCCGCGGCGAAGAACGCGCTCGGGCGGCAGCTCATGTCCGAGTTCCGCGAGGCCGTGGCCAGGCTTCGCACCGATCCCTCCGTCCGAGTGGTGGTGCTCCACAGCCTGGTGGAGGGGGTCTTCTGTCCGGGCGCGGACCTCAAGGAGCGGGCGACGGTTGCCCAGACCGAGGTCGCCGGGCTGGTGCAGGGGCTGCAGACCGCCTTCACGGACCTGGAGAGCCTGCCGGTACCTGTCATCGCCGTCCTGGAGGGCGTGGCCGTCGGTGGGGGGATGGAACTCGCCCTCGCGGCGGATCTCCGGGTGGCAGGGGCTCAGGCGAGCCTTGGCCTGGTGGAGACGGCCCTGGCCATCATTCCCGGGGCCGGGGGAACCCAGCGGCTGCCCCGGCTCATTGGCGCCTCCCGGGCCAAGGAGCTGATCTTCACGTCCCGCCGCATCGGCGCAGCCGAGGCGGAGCGCCTAGGCGTGGTGGACCGGCTGGTGCCCGCGGGGACAGCCCTGGAAGCTGCCCTGGCGCTGGCCCGGGAGATCCTGCCCAATGGTCCTGTGGCCCTGCGCATGGCCAAGGTGGCCATCAACGCCAGCCAGAACATGGACCTGGCTGCGGGCCTGGCCGTCGAGCGGGCCTGCTATGCCCAGGTCATTCCCACCCGGGACAGGCTGGAGGGACTGGCCGCCTTCCGCGAGAAGCGCAAGCCCCGCTACCGGGGGGACTGATGAGCCACTCGCATGGCCCCACCACCACCGGGAGGCTCGGTCTCAGCTCGCTGATCTTCGGCCTGAACTTCCTGGTCCAGGGGCTGGGGGGCATCTGGACGGGCTCCCTGGGGCTCGTGTCCGACAGCCTGGAGAACCTGAACGATACGGTGGTGAACCTGCTCGCCCTGGGCAGCATCCGGGTGGCGAACCGCCGTGAGCCCTGTGACCGCTGGACCTACGGCTGGCACCGGATCGAGATCTTCAACACGCTGCTGGGGGGGCTGCTCCTCGTGGTGCTGGCGGTTGCGGTCCTGGTGGAGGCCTGGAACCGCCTGCGGCATCCCCATCCCATCCTGCTGGGTTGGGCCATCGGGTTCTCGGGGCTGGGCCTGGTCCTGAACCTGGCGGCCACCCGGGTGCTGGTGCCTTCGGAAGGCTCCCGGCAGGAGCGGGATCTCAACCTGCGCAGCGCCTACCTGCACGCCTTGGGGGACAGCCTGGCCAACCTGGCCGTGATGCTCGGCATGGTGGTGATCCGGTTCACCGGCTGGCGCTGGGTGGACCCCCTCCTGGCGGCGGCCATCGCCGCGCTCATCCTCCGCGGGGCCTACCTGCTGCTGCGGGACGCTTTTGGGATTCTCATGCACCGCGCCGCCTTCGACCACGAGGAGGCCAGGGCGGAGCTGCTGCGGCTACCCGGTGTCCTCGGCGTGGAGGACCTCCGCTCCTGGCGCGTCTGCAGCCACCTGACAGTCTGCACCGCCCACGTCATCGTGGAGGCGGAGCAGCTCGTGGACACCGAGGCCCACCAGCACCGCATCGAGCACCTGCTGGCGGAGCGCTTCGACGTCCGGCACCTGACCCTGCACTTCGAGACCCCGGCCATGGCGGAGCGGCACCACCACCGCTTCCTGCACCAGCACGATCAGGAAGCGCAAGATCACCACGAGTGCGGCGGACAGCACTGAGGCGGCTTGCGCCGCCTCAGATGGGAAAAGAAACCAAATCCGGGTTTAGCTGCCCATGCCGTGCTTCTTCATGATTACGGCCCGGGAGGCGTCGAACTCTGCCTGGTTGATGAGCTGGCCGTCGAAGAGCTCCTTCAGGTCCGTTAGCTCCTCCTTGAGCGACTTGGCTGGGGCAGCCGGGGCCGCCGGAGCCGCGGCGTTGCCGCCGGGGAAGGGCTGCTGACCCATCTGCTGGGCGGCACCGGTCATCTGCTGGCCCATGACGTTGCCCATGCCGAAGCCCAGGCCCACGCCCATGCCCATGCCCGCGATGCCGCTGGGATTCTGGGCGGCCAGGGGGATGGCATCGGCCACCTGCATCTGGGTATAGGCGCCCATGACGGGGGCCATCATGCCCACGCCGGTGCGCTTGTCCATCATGGCTTCCACTTCCTCGGGGAGACTGATGTTCTCCACGAAGAACTTGGACAGCTCCAGACCCATGGTCTTGAACTCTTCCTGCAGCTTCTGCTTCACGAACTCCGACAGCTCGTCGTACTTCGCGGCCAGGTCCAGGGCGGGAATCTTGGCCTCGCCCAGGGCGTCCGTGAAGCGGCTCATGATGGTCTTGCGGAGCTGCTCGGAGATGTCAGGCACGGTGTAGACACCGTTGGTGCCCACGAGCTGCTTGAGGAAGGTGCCGGCGTCCACCACCTTGATGGAGTAGATGCCGAAGGCCCGGATGCGCAGCATGCCGAAGTCGGCGTCCCGCATCATGATCGGGTTGGATGTGCCCCACTTCAGGTCGTTGTAGAGCTTGGTGGAGATGAAGTAGACATCGCTCTTGAAGGGGCTTTCGAAACCGTACTTCCAGCCCTTCAAGGTGGCCAGGACCGGCAGGTTCTGGGTGGTCAGGTTGTGCGTGCCTGGCTTGAACACGTCGGCCAGCTGGCCTTCGTTGATGAAGACAGCCTCCTGGCTCTCCCGGACGACCAGCTTGCCGCCGTTCTGGATCTCCTGTCCCCGCATGGGGAAGCGCCACGCCAGCGTGTCGTTGGAATCATCCAGCCACTCGAGGATGTCGAGGAATTGGGCTTTGCCCCAGTCCATCAGACCCATGTGTCAGTCTCCTAGTGGCATTGGCCACGGGTATGATTCTAGGCCCGACTGTCAACCAAAGCAGGGCCTGAGCAGGGAAAAACCGGTGAATCGCCAGTGGGGACCGGGCAGCGACCTTCAGCCGGCTCCCTTGACCACGCGGATCGGGCCTTCGGACTTGCCCTTGGCCCCGGGCTGTTCGATGCGGGTCTTGCTGTGGACCAGGTGCGTATCCGCATCGATGACGCATCGCCAACCCTTGGTTTCGCGGGGCATGTGGACCTCCACTTCCCAGCCGCCGGAGGCGCCATTGAGGGGGATGCGCCGAGCCGAGACGGCCTTGCCGCCGGTCTCCTGCTCGGCGATGGTCTTGGCCTCCTTGGCTGACCTGACGGGGCCGGAACTGCGCTTCGGGGACTTCGTCGTCCCGGCACTGAGCACGAGGGCTGGCATGGCCAAGGCCAAAGCCAGGGAGTGGCGTCGCATGGGAGCTCCAGGTGGATGTGCGGAAGTCTAGGCCGATCCTCCCCCCGGGCAAGGCCTTTAGGTGCGGTAGATGGCGGCGCCCCAGTGAAGCCCCGATCCAAGGGCCGTAAAGGCGAGATTCATTCCTGGGCGAATGAGGCCAAGGGTGCGGCACTCGTGGAACAGGATGGGCAGCGTGGCCGCCGTGGTGTTGCCCCAGCGCTCGATGTTGTGCGGCACCTTCTCGGGCGGCAGGCCAAGGACCTTCTGCACCCCTTCGATGATGCGCATGTTGGCCTGGTGGACCAGGAGCAGGTCCAGCTCCTCGACGGCAATGCCGGAGGCCTCGCAGACCTCCCGGACCACCTGGGGCATGAGGGTCACGGCCGACCGGAACACCTCCTTGCCCGACATGAACGGGAGGGTCTCACCACTCTGGATCTGGTCCACGGACACGAAGGGGCGGCGCTTGAAGCTGGCGCCGTGCATGGTGAGCACGCCTGCCCCGGTGCCGTCGGTGTGGAGCCGAATCACGCCCAGGCCCGACTCGCCTTCCCGGGCCTCGATCACCACGGCCCCAGCCCCGTCTCCGAAGAGCACGGTCCGGTCGCGGGTCAGGGTATTCTCGGCGCGCTCGGCCTCGGTGATCTCCCGGGTGGACTGGCCGATGAGGGTATCCCAGCCCAGGTGCCAGGGCATGAAGCCGGTGTGGACCTCGGCGCCCACCAGCAGGACCCGGCGGTACCTGCCGCTCTGGAGGAACAGGTCCGCCAGTTCCAGGCCATAGAGGAACCCGCTGCACTGCTGGCGGATGTCGAAGGTGGGGACATCGCGCAGGCCCAGGGCGGTCTGGAGCAGGGGGCCGTTCCCCGGCAGCATGTGATCCGGTGTCATGGTGGCAAAGAGGACCGCGTCGATGTCCGTCGGGGTGAGACCCGCATCGGCGATGGCGTTGCGGGCCGCCATGACACCCAGGTCCGTGGAGCCCTGGCCGGGGTCTGCGTAGCGTCGCTCCTGAATGCCGCTGCGCACACGAATCCACTCGTCCGAGGTGTCCATGAGCCGGGAGAGCGCCTCGTTCGTGACGACATTCGGAGGCACACCAATGCCGGTTCCGGTGATGACACTACGCATGGGGACTCCTGGGGTTGCGCCGATAAGGATAGCGGGAAGATGACCTGGAGGTGGCATCCCCTTGTGGTCAGGCTTCTGTCAGTCCGAGACCCCGGAGGAGTTCCGCCTGCTCGCTGGGGCGATCCACCCGCAGCCCCTGGCTCTTGAGCACATGGACGCGCAGCGCGCCGTCGGCGAAGCCCAGCAGCAGGCCGTCCCGGGTTGTGCGGAAGCAGCCCTGCGGACAGGCCTCCGCGCTTGGCAGGGCCCAGGCAACTTTCACCGTGCCTAGCGGGGTCTCAAGGAAGGCGTTCGGCCAGGGATCGGCCACGGCCCGGATCTGGTTGAAGGCCTCCTGGACCGTCATGGCGGCATCCAGCCTGGAATCCGCCGGCTTCCGGCCGCCAAAGTAGGTGGAGGCGCCGAGGGTCCGCTGGTCGATGCGCGGGAGGCTGCCATCCACCAGGCCCGGAATGGCCCCGGCTACGAGCTCCCGTCCGGCCGAGGCGGCTTTGGCCGTGAGGCTCAGGGCGGTCTCATCCCAGGCGATGGGCAGACGGGCCTGAGCCACGATGAAGCCGTCATCAGGCTTGGGGGTCATGGCGTGCAGGGTGATGCCTGTCTCCGTCTCGCCCTTCACCAGCACCCAGTTAAGGGGTGCCCGGCCCCGGTACTTCGGCAGGAGGCTGCCGTGCAGGTTGTAGGCGCCCAGGCGGGGGATGTCGAGGACGCGGGCCTGGATCATCTCGCGGAAGTAGAAGCTGAACAGGAAGTCCGGCTGGTGGGCCAGGATGGCCGAATAGACGCTGTCCTCGTTGAAGGCCGGGGCCTCGTGGATCGGGATGCCGTGGGCCTTGGCCACCGCCGCCGGGGGCGTGAACCAGAGCTCGTCGGCACCCTGAGGGTAGGTGTAGAGGGCTCGGACCTCCACACCGGCCTGCAGCAAGCCCTCCAGGGCCGCTGTGCCCACACTGGAATAGGCGCATACGACGGCGCTTGGGCTCGGCATATTCCCTCCAATCCTCCGAGCATCTCATAATCCATTGATCTTCCTGCCCGTAGACCTATGTTGGATCGGAGTTTTCCATGCGTCTGCGAGCTCTGCCGTTCCTCCTGGCTGTGGTTCTCCTGTCCGCGGGGGAGGATCCTTTCGAGGCTCCCCAGGAGCTGCAGGCTTTTGCCCGGCAGCACACCCAGAACCAGATGTCGGTGACGGGCAAGGTCGGGGCCCTGCTCAAAGCTTTCTTCGCCCCTCCCGAGGAGGGCGGACTTGGCATCACCTACGACAACACCTTCACCCGCACGCCCATCGAGACCTGGCGGGATCGCAAGGCCAACTGTCTCTCCCTCACGGCCCTCTGCGTGGCCGGCTGCCGGTCGGTTGGCCTGGAGGCCCGCTATGGGGAGTCCCTGCGGATCAGCCGCTGGCGCAGGGTGGGTACCACCATCCGCTACGAGCGTCACATCGTGGCCGTGGTGCCCACGGGATCCATTGGGCAGGAGATCATCGCCGACTTCCTGCCGGAGGTGCGTCGGAACTCCCAGCTCATCGCACCCCTCGAGCCCCGGCGGGTGATGGCCCTGTTCTACAGCAACCGGGCCGTCGAGCTCCTCGACGAGGCGAAACAGGAGGAGGCGCAGCAGGCCGCGCTCCGGTCCATCCAGGTGGATCCGAAGCTGGGCGTGGGCTGGAACATCCTGGGGGTGGTCCAGCGCGCCCAGGGTCAGGAAGCCGAGGCGGAGAAGTCCTTCCTTCGGGCCATCGAGGCCGATCCGCGGGACGGCGCACCCTGCGGCAACCTGGAGAACCTGCTCAAGGGGCAGGGGAGGGATTCGGAGGCGCAGGTGTATCGGGACCGGGGCCTGGAGGTGCGGAAGAAGGACCCCTTCTTCAACGCCTTCCTTGCGGAAGAAGCCCTTGCGGACAGCCATTTCGAGGAGGCGGAGAAACGCATCAAGCAGGCCATCCGATTGCTGTCCCAGGAACCGGATTTCCACTTGATCCATGCTCGGGTGTGTCTGGCGCTGGGCAAGCCGAAGCAGGCCATCAAGGCCCTGGAGCAGGCCCGGAAATGGGCCATGCCGGAGATGCAGGCCCGGTTCGACGCGAAGCTGGCCCTGCTCAAGGCCGACAAACCCTAGCCCTGCGGGCAAGCCGCCGATAGCTAATAGCCGATAGCCGACAGCCCACCACCCCTAATTCGCCTCCAGCTCCGCCAGGAGGGTCTGGGCCTCCAGGCTGTCGGGGTGGTGCAGCAGGCACTCGCGGAGGTAGCGGCGGGCCCCCTCCAGGTCCTCCAGCTCCCGCCGGGCCTCGGCAAGGTGGATCAGGGTCTCCTCTTCCTGCGGCTCCAGCTGGAGGGCCTTCCGCCAGTGGGTCTCGGCGCGGTCCCAGTCCCCCAGCTCGGCACAGGCGTGGCCAGCATCGAGGAGGTAGCGCAGCGTCTGCGGGTCCATGTGCACGGCCCGCTCCAAGTCCAGCCTCGCCGGCAGGCCCTCGTTCAGGTTGGCGTGCGCCAGACCGCGGAGGTGCCAGAAGGAAGGTCGCTCGCGGCAGGTCTCGCCCAGCCCCTCAAGGAAGGGCAGAAGGGCTTCCCAGGCGTCCATGCCGAGCAGGCATTCGGCCTGGAGCAGCAGCAGGTCGGGATCCGCGGGACTCCCCTGCAGGAGGCTGACCACCTCGGCATAGGCGGCCTCGAAGTGGCCCTCGGCCACCTGGACCTGAAGGCGGAGCGGGGGATGGTGGTCCCCCTGCGAGTCGGGAGGGACGGAGGCCAGCAGCTCCCGGGCGAAGGCGGGGTCGTCTTCCCACCAGAAGGCGAACTCGGCGCGCCGGAGGTGCCACTCCTCCCGGAGAGCCACCCCCTCTGCCCCGGTCGGAAGGGTGGGCCAGGCCATGTCCAGGCTGCGACGCGCCTCCTGGTCCTGCTGCAGTTCCAGGGTGATCTGATACCGCTCCAGCCAGAGCCGGAAGGAATCGGGCTGCTCAACCAGGGCGGCTTCAATGACCCGCCAGGCCCCCTCCCGATCGCCCAGGTGGCGGCGGGAGACGGTTTCCACCAGCCAGAGTGCGGGCTGATCCCGGCGGTTGGGAGGCAGACCCTGGATCAGCGCGAGGGCCTCGGCGGGACGGCCCTTCCGCAGCAGATACATGCCCGCCGCGCCCCGATCCCAGGGAATCCGCACGTCGCCGTGGCGAGTGCTGAGCACCGCCAGAGCCTGCTGCACCATGTCCTCCCGCCCATGTTGGAGTCCCGCCAGCAGCAGGTCTTCGAGGACCAGGGGGTCGTCCCAGGAGAGCGGCAGCGCCGCCTCGAAGTGCTCCCAAGCCAGATGCAGGGCCTCCGGTCCCGCATCCCGGAGCAGGAGAAGGCCTTGCAGGTGCCTCAGCCGCCCCATGCGCGGGGCCAGGCGGATCAACCACTCCCCCCAGGCCAGACGGCGCGCCGTAGGAATGCCCGAACTCGGGCGGAAGGCCCGGGACAGCAACCAGTACTTCCAGCAGGACTGGCGCACCAGCTGCGCCTCGAGCAGGTCGAGCCAGGCCCGGTCCCTGTAGCCGAGGGAGGCGTGAGCCAGCCCGGCCAGCAGGTGGATCCGGTAGCCCAGCTCCCCGCGGGCCAGGGGAGCGCGGCCCAGGAGGTCCGCGACCTCCGAGGCTGGGGCAGAGTCCGCCCAGCGGGCCTCCGCCCGGGCCAGCAGGCCAGGGTAGATCCAGACCTGCCGGATGGCCCAGCCCAGCCAGGCCCCGAGGATGACCGCGCCCGCCAGCGCCCAGCCTGAGTCCACGCCCATGACCCAGCCTGAGCCTGCAAGCAGGAGCGCGAGCAGCAGCAGGAGGGCACCCTGGACCGGGCGCGTGAGCGGGAAGAGCTTTCTCATGGCTTCGAGTATGAAGCCTCTGGCCGGGGCTCAGGCACAGCGAGAGTTCCTCGGTTCAGATGGAGTCCTGGGCTGACCAGCGGCGCTAGTTGCCCTGCTGGATCTCTTTCGCGATGACCAGCCTCTGGATCTGATTCGTCCCTTCATAGATCTGGAGGAGCTTGGCGTCGCGCATGCACTTCTCGACGAGGTAGTCGCGGCTGTAGCCGTTGCCGCCGAGGACCTGCACGGCGTCGGTGGTGACTTCCATGGCGGTGTCCGTGGCGAAGGTCTTGGCGATGGCGCTGTGCTTGGAGTTCTTGATGCCGTTGTCGGTCATCCAGGCGGCCTGCCAGGTGAGCAGGCGGCTGGCCTCGATCTTCTTGGCCATGTCCGCCAGCATGAAGCTGATGGCCTGGTTGGCGAAGATGGGCGCCCCGAACTGGATGCGGGTCTTGGCGTAGTCCAGGGCGATCTCGAAGGCGGCCCGGGCCACGCCCACGCCCCCGGCGGCCACGGCGGCGCGGGTCTGATCCAGGGTCTTCATGGCGATGATGAAGCCCATGCCCTCCTTGGCCAGCAGGTTCTCCACGGGCACTTCGGCGTCGTTGAAGTAGAGCTCCACCTGGTTGCTGGCGCGCTGGCCCATCTTGTCCAGGGCCTTGCCCACCACCAGGCCCGGGGTGTCCCGGGGAACGACGATGCAACTGGCGCCCCGGGCGCCCTTGCTGGGATCCGTGCTGCAGAACAGGGTGTACCAGTCGGCGTAGCCCCCGTTGGTGCAGTAGCACTTGGTGCCGTTGATGATGTACTTGTCGCCCCGCTTCTCGGCGCGGCAGGTCATGCCCCCGGCGTCGGATCCGGCGTTGGGCTCCGAGAGGCTGAAGGCGGCAAACTTGGGCTCCTCGGCGATCATGCCCAGCCACTTCTTCTTCTGCTCGGGGCTGCCGGCGATGAGCACGGGGGTCATGGCCAGGCCGTTGGCCATGATGGAGGTGTAGAGACCGGCGCAGCCCCAGGCCAGCTCCTCGCAGACCACGACTTCTTCCATCTGCGAGGCGCCGGGGCCACCACAGTCCTCGGGCACCATGGCCTGCAGGTAGCCGAAGTCGAAGGCTGCCTTGTAGACGTCTGTGGCCCACTCCCCGGTCTCGTCGTACTTCCTGGCCACGGGGCGCATGATCTTCTCGGCGAAGGTATGGGCGCGCTCTTTCTCAGCCTGCAGTTCGGGAGGGAGGGTGAAACCAAACATGGATGCCTCATCGAAAGGGGAGGAAGGTGGGACGCCGGGACGGATCCGTGGGGCCAGTCTAGCGTCAGGTCCGCTCCGGGGCAGGATGACCCGGATCACACCCCCTTGGCGCGGTAAACTGGACCCCTGGAGTGCCTATGACCATTCATCTGTCTGACATCAGCAAGGCCGTCGTCGCGACCGAATACGCCGTCCGGGGGGCCATCGTGGCCCGGGCCGGGGAGCTGGAGAAGCAGGGGCGGAAGATCATCTATTGCAACATCGGCAATCCGCAGTCCCTGGGGCAGGCCCCCCTCACGTGGATCCGCCAGCTCCTGGCCCTGTGCGAATACCCAGCCCTCATGGAAACCGCACCGGGGGCCTTTCCCTCGGATGCCATTGAGACGGCACGAGCCATCCTCGCGGGCACGCAGCACGGTCTCGGCGCCTACAGCGAGAGCCGGGGTGTGCGGTCCATCCGGGAGGCGGTGGCGGAGTTCATCCTGGAGCGCGACCACATCGGCGTGGACCCGGATGCCATCTTCCTGACGGACGGGGCGAGCAAGGGTGTGCAGACCGCGCTCCGCATCCTGATCTCGGGCCCCGGGGACGGCATCATGATCCCCATCCCCCAGTACCCGCTCTACTCGGCCAGCATCACGCTCTACCGGGGCCGCATGGTGCCCTACTTCCTGGACGAGGCCGATGGCTGGAAGG
Source organism: uncultured Holophagaceae bacterium (assembly GCA_903876615.1). The sequence continues at coordinate 17,616 of CAIRAS010000210.1, read as the reverse complement.
TGAGCCGCCCCATGCTGGAGGCTTCCCTGGCCAAGGCCAAGGCCGAGGGGACCCACGTCAAGGCGATCTGCGTGATCAATCCCGGCAACCCCACGGGTGCGGTGCTAGACGAGGCCACCATCGCCATGATCATCGACTTCGCGCAGGCCCACGGCATCTCGATCCTGGCCGACGAGGTCTACCAGGAGAACATCTACCGGGCTGGTGATGCGTTCGTCTCCTTCGCCAAGGTGCTCCATGAAAAGGAGGTGAAGGACGTCTCGCTCTTCAGCTTCCACTCCTGCTCCAAGGGCCTCCTGGGCGAGTGCGGCCACCGGGGCGGCTACTTCGAGTTTCGGAACGTTCCGGACGACGTGGCGGCCCATATCCTCAAGCTGCAGAGCATCGCGCTCTGCGCCAACCTCGCGGGCCAGGTCGCGGTCCATGCCATGGTGTGCGCCCCGAAACCGGGCATGCCCTCCTATGCCCTCTACACGGCGGAGAAGCGGGCGATCCTGGACACCCTGAGGCAACGCGCCCAGCTTCTGGTGGACGGCTTGAACCGTATCCCGGGCATCACCTGCAACACCATCACCGGGGCCATGTACGCCTTCCCGAGGATCACCCTCCCTCCCGGTCGCACTGACTCGGACTATGCCATGGCCCTGCTGGAGCAGACAGGCATCTGTGTGGTCCCTGGCTCCGGCTTCGGCCAGGCGGAAGGCACCGCCCACTTCCGGACCACCATCCTTCCGCCCACGGACCAGATCCAGCAAGTCGTGGCGGCCATGGCCGAGTTCCACCGCACTTTCCGCTAAGGCGCGACGCGCCGTTCTCGGTAGGCACCGCGCCCCTGCATGCACGATGAAGCTGTCACTGGAGGAAGCCCCTTGCGTCCCGAGCACCCCATTGTCCTCATCACTGGCGCTTCCAGCGGCTTCGGCGCTGCCATGGCGCGGCTGCTGGCCGCCCAGGGCTGCCACCTGGCGCTGGGTGCCCGACGCCTTGACCGGGTGCAGGGGTTGGCGGAGGAGCTGGCCCAGGCCCACGGCGTGCAGACCTTCGCGGGCCAGGTAGACACCCGGGAGACCGCCAGTGTGAATACCTTCGTAGCGGCCGCCGCTGCGGCCTTGGGTGGCCTGCACGTGCTGGTGGCCAATGCCGGCCTCGCCAGCGGCACCTACAAGCTCTGGGAGACGCCGGACGAGGATCTGGAAGCCATGATGCGCACCAACATCGAGGGTGTGGTCAAGACCATCCGCGCCGGTCTGCCCCATGTCCGCAAGGCTGGCTGGGGCCACGTGTTCTTCATTGGCTCCCTGGCGGGCCACCAGTCCTACGAGGGTGGCAGCGTCTACTGCGCCAGCAAGATGGGCCTGAGGGCCATGGCCCACAGCCTGCGCCTGGAGCTGAACGGCGAGCAGATCCGCGTCACCGAGGTGGACCCGGGCATGGCCGAGACGGAGTTCTCCAGCGTGCGGCTCAAGGATGACGCCAAGGCCGAGGCCGTCTACAAGGGCGTGAACCCCCTGACGGCCCACGATGTGGCGGAATGCGTCCGCTGGTGCCTGGCGCTGCCGGACCACGTGAACATCGACGAGATGCTGATCAAGCCCGTGGACCAGGCCGCCCCGCACAAGCTGCACCGCCGGGTCTGAGTCAGTCCCGACTCATCCGCAGTGTCAGAGGCAGCACCGCGAGCATGGCGAGGGCGCCCAGGGCCCAGCCCAGGCGGTAGCCGTAGTGGCCGATGGTCCAGCCCAGGCTGAAGCTGCCGAGGCCGATGCCGGCGTCAAACGCGAACAGCAGGGCGCCGAAGGCCGACCCGCGCCGCAGGGGATCCACGGACTCCAGTAGCTTCGCGTTGAGCAGGGTGTGCAGCATGCTGTAGCCCGCGCCGTAGAGCAGGGCCGAGACCACGTGGCGGGCCGTGCCACCCGGCAGGAAGGCCAGCAGCGCGAGACCCGCGATGGCGCCCAGCAGCATGGCGGGCAGCTTCCGGATGGGCCGGCGGCCGAAGCCCCGCCGCAGCATGACGAGGCGCATGAGGACCATGCCGATGGCCATGCAGGACAGGAAGGCGGAGGGCAGGGGCAGGCCCAGGGCCAGGGCCTCCTGGGCCGTGTAGGTGCCCAGGGCGCCGTAGCCCAGGGCCACGCTGAACAAGATCACGCAGGGCCCGATCACCGTGGCGTTGGGCCACTGGAAGCCCTGAGCCCGGTGCTGGGGATGATCCTCGGGCAGGGTGGTCGCCAGGGCGCCCAGGAGGAGGAACAGGATGGCCAGGTACCAGCCGATGGGCGCAAAGCCCCAGCGCTGCTGAATCCAGAGTCCCAGCAGGGGGCCTACGATGACCCCCCCGGGGCTCGCAAGGCCATAGAGGCTGAGCCCATCGGCCCGCCGCTCATCCGGCAGGACGTGGGCCAGGGAAGCCATGGTGGCGGTGAGGAGTCCCGACCAGACGATGCCGTGCGGGAAGGCCAGCACGTAGAACCCCCAGCGGGTCGGCAGGAAGGCATAGGCGGCCAGGAAGCCGGCATAGCAGACGGCGGAAGCGATCACCAGACGCCGGTGCCCCACGCGATCGCCCAGGTGCCCCGTGAAGAGCGCGCCCAGGGCGCTGCCCAGGGTGAAGAGGGTCATGAACCGGCCGCTCTCCGCCAGGCTGGCCCCGAGTTCCCGCAGGCGCAGGGGGACGGTGGGGAACAGCTGGAAGGCGGCGAAAAAGGTGATGAAGGTGAGGGCCCAGACGAGGGCGAACTGGCGGGTCACGAGCCGCGGACGGGAGCTGGAAAGAGCCTTCATGCTTCCAGGATGGCAGAGGCCCCGGCCGCGGTTGTCATGGTCCGGCTCTCCCGGGCGATGCGCCGGGCCGCAGGCATGGCCAGGGCCAGCAGGAAGACGCCCGCAGCCCAGCCCCAGCGGAAGCTGGTGAACTCCATGCCCCAGCCCAGGCCCAGGGCGCCGAGGGCTGTGCCCACGTCAAAGGCGAAGAAGAGGGCCCCCACGCCGGCCCCTCGCCGTTCCGCCGGGCAGGTGTCGATGATGTGCATGAAGAGGAGCGTGTGCACCATGCCGTAGCCGCCGCCGTAGACGAGCCCGGCCGTCAGATGTCGGGCCGCGCCACCCGGCATAAAGGCCAGCAGCGCCGAACCCAGGGTCGTCACGCCGAGCATGAGGGGCAGCAGGGCCACGGGCCGCCGTCCCATGCCCGTCAGGCTGAGCAGGGCCCGGATGCCGACCATGCCCAGGGCGAAGCAGGTGAGGAAAGCGGACGGCCAGGCCATGCCCAGGGACTTCGCCTCCTGGGCGCTGTAGGGGGGCATGGGCCCGAAGCCCAGACCGAGCAGGAAGAGCAGAGCCACGGGGGCCCAGATCGAGCGGTCCGGCAGCGCGAACGGTTGCCTGGGACCCGTCTCCCGGACTTCCCGAGGCAGGCTCCCGATGAGCAGGTGCAGGACGGCGAAGACCAGGGCCAGGATGGCCAGCATCCAGGCGAAGCCCAGGTGGGGCAGCAGCCAGAGGCCCGCTAGCGGTCCCAGCGCGACGCCCCCGGGACCGGAGAGGCCGAAGAGCGACATGCCCTGGGCCCGGTGCTCGGGCGTGAGGATGCTCCCCACCTTGGCAACGGAGGCTGTTCGCAGCGCGGACCAGAGCACACCGTGGACGGGGGCGAGGAGGTAGAAGCCCCAGCGCACCCGCAAGAGGGCATAGGCTGCGAGGATCAGCACCAGGAGCAGGGAGGAGAGGCGCAGGACCCTTCTCGGGCCGAGGCGGTCGCCCAGGGGACCGGTGAACAGGGAGCCGATGCCGGAACCGAGCATGAAGGCCGTCTGGAAGCGGCCGCTTTCCGCGAGGCTGGCCCCCAGGTCCCGCAGGTGCAGGGGCACCACCGGGAACAGCTGGTATCCGGCCGCGAAGACCAGGAAGTAGAAAGCCCACAGGATGAGGAACGGACGGGTGAAGATCCCTTTCTGCGCTGTTTCTGCGTCCTCTGCCATCCCTCCAGGATCGTCTATTTGTCCCGGAATTTGGCGTGGCAATCCGCGCAGGTGGCCTTGAGTTCGCCCAGCCGAGCCTTAATCACGACCTCATCCCCGCCCGCAGCGGCCTCGCCCACGGCCTTGGCCAGGTCGGACACCTTCTGGTTGAATACCTTGCGTTCGCCTTCGACGCCGTCCGCGACCTTGGCGGCCTGCTTCGAGAGTTCCTCGGCATCCTTGGTCACCTCCGCGAGGTTCTTCGAGGCCAGGTTCTGGCTCATGGCTTTCATCCAGCCGGCCCGGGCCTGCATGAGCTTCTGGAGGGGGCGGAGCTCGGCCTGGGCCGTGGCCAGGGTGGCCAGGCCCGCCAAGGCCAGCGAGAGGGGGAATAGGCGGATTTTCATGGGTTCACGCTCCGTAAGAGGGGGGCCCTCTTGCCTTCAAGATAGTTGCCGGGGCACGTCGGCAAACCCTCCGGGTTGGAGATAGCGGCCAGTCCGGTCGGGGCTCCGGCCTTCGTTTTTTCCGACCCCATCCCTCCCTGCGCTATGCTTCCGCACACCTTTCCGGAGGCAGGCATGTTCCGACGCGTGGAGGACTTCAAGTCCATCTGGCAGCAGGAGGCCGAGAAAACCCTGGCCGTGTTTGCGGCCATCCCCGATGCCGCGGCCCATCAGGCCGTGGATGCCCAGCACCGCGACCTGCGGCGGCTGGCCTGGCATCTGGTGGAAACCATCCTGGAGCTGCCTCAGAACCTGGGCCTCAAGGTGAAGGGTCCGGTGGCCCTCGGTTCCGATGGTTTCATCGGCGCCCCGCCCCCGACCATGGCCGAGATCGGAGCCACCTACCATGCGGTGAGCGAGTCACTCCTGGATCACATCGGCAGCTGGAGCAACACGGAGCTGGGCCGCAACTTCACCCTCTACGGCGAGACCTGGACCGGTGCGTTCGCCCTCTACGTCCTCGTATCCCATCAGACGCACCATCGCGGCCAGATGACGGTCCTCATGCGGCAGGCGGGTCTGTCCGTGCCCAGCGTCTATGGTCCAACCCGGGAGGGCTGGGCTGAGTTCGGGCTGGAACCGCCCAAAGTTTGAATCCCTGCTCATGAAATGGTAAAATATCAATAATTATCATTATGTTAAATTAATTATTACTATCTTCGATAGCCATTCAAAACCGTTCGGTGGATTCCAGCGGGATCGCCCCCTGATGCCTGCCCAGCCAGACCGCAGAGCCTTGGCTTGGGGAGGAAGGCCCGTGGGTTCGGGCGATGGGTCAGCCTGCAGGCGGTCCGAAAAATTCTGGACAAGGCCTTTCCTTGGCTCCGCCTCGCCGACCTTGGGCTGGTGCGGGCTCTATATAAAATTAAATATTATTCCAAAATCTAATCGATATTTTCTACTCGAAACCTAGGTTTGGCTGACTCTTTTGGTTATCTAGAAGATTATTAATGAGTGCTTATTTTTTGAATAAATCCTTTAATCAAAAGATAAACAGGTCATTTCTTGTCTTGGTTGACAGGTCAAATTAATGCCTAGAATGAAGGTCAAGTAAGTAATTTTACGTATATCCAACCTAACCGAGTCGGCCCCGTTCCCCTCCCCTACCACCGGCCACCGAATCCGCTTGGGGCTGCTGATCGGTCAGGTCCCCAGGGCCAAGCCCTCACCCTCCCAAGGCCAAGCCATGAACCCAACGCTCATCAGCCTCCTGGACTTGCTGCGCATGGCCATCATCCGGTGCGGTGGCATCCTGCAGAGCCCCCAATGGGACAGCTCTGGGTCCTACTTGATTCAGGTTAGCCCGGGACCCGTACCGTTCCCCGTCCAGGACCCGTCCGTGATTCGATTTCTGCTGCTGATGCAGAAGGAAGGGGTGGATCTCCGCTTCCACTTGGAGCCCCAGGAAGACCGGAGCCAACGGCTCATCATGAGGCTCAGTAAGGAGCAGGCGCAGGTCGAAGTCCCTGTGGCCCGCACCGAACTCGCCGCCGGGAGCCTTGGGGAGCCGCCCCTTGTCGTGGGACTGAACTTGCGGGGGATTCTCATGGGCCTCTCCCGAGCCCTGACTGACCTGAGGACACCCGCGACGGTTCGCCCGCAGCCCCTGCAGGTTGGACAGGCTCAAGGCTGGCCTTTGCGTCAGCTCCCGGCGATTTGAAGAGCACTCCCGAGCCGCGATGAAGGGACCGATGCTGAATCCGGCCATGTGCCTCTCCTATCCTCAGGGAGTCTTCGCCGTGGCCTTGGGCTGCGAGGAAGCTCTGTCTGGGATGGGGGCCCTGCAGTCCCTTCTCCCGGGCCAGGGTCTGCAGGTTCCCGTCTCCCCTGGTTGTGAGGCCCAAGTGCATCCCTACCTGGGGGAATTTGGAGGGGAAAAGTATGCCTGCGGCATCCTTGGGATCCGCTACCGGCCAGACTTCAGCCGGAACTCGCCCGACCGTGAGCGCCTCCCCACAGAGGAGCAGGCCTGGTCCTGCGCGGAGAGGGTGCTCAAACACTTCGCCTCGGGGCTGAGGAAACGGGCACTGCTCAGGCTGGAGGAGGGGCTCCCTGCTCGCCTGTTGCTGGCCGTTGTGATTCCCTTGGAGGGGCCGATTGGCCAGGAGGCCGCGTGCAGGATTCTGGGCGAGGCCTTCCCCCCAGGCCGAATCAATCACGACGAAAAAAGCCGCTCTATCTGACTGTGATGCCTGGGCCTCAGCGCTCCAGGATGAAGGTCACGGGGCCGTCATTGATGAGCTCAACCTCCATGTGCTCCTGGAAGAAGCCGGACTTCACCTGGGGATGCTGCGCCTTGAGCAGTTCCAGGAAGCGCCGGAAGAGCACCCGGGCCTCGTCCTGCTTCATGGCCCGGTCGAAGGAGGGGCGGCGCCCCTTGGCGATGCTGCCGGCCAGGGTGAACTGGCTCACGGCGAGGATCTCCCCCCCGATGTCCTGCAGGCTCAGGTTCATCTTCCCGTCGGCATCGTAGAAGATCCGCAGCGCGGCGATCTTGGCGGCAGCCCAGGTGCAGGTCTCCTCCGTATCCCCGGCCTCCAGGCCCACCAGCACCAGCAGGCCCGGGCCGATGGTGGCCTCGAGCTCGCCACTGCGCACCGTGGCCCGCTGCACCCGCTGGATCACGGCCTTCATGGCTCACCTCGCCCCAACTTCGAACGAACCTTGCTTGCCAGCTCCCGGGCTTCGGGGTGACCGAAGGCCGAGGCCAGCAGGCCGTAGGCGGCCGCGCACAAGGCCACCAGGGGCAGCAGGCGCAGGCCCAGGGCCCAGCGGCTGAAGCCATGGGGAGCGTCAAGGTGGAGCAGCCGAGCGCCGAACCAGGCGAGGATACCCATGAGCGCGGCGGCGGCCAGGGCCCGGCTGGCGGCCTTCAGCAGGGGACCCAGGTCGAGGCCAGGCAGTCGGGGCCGGAGGCGCACCACCACGCCCAGGAGGCCCGCCAGACTGGCCAAGCCGTTGGCCAGGGCCAGACCACCGGTGCCCAGAGGCCTGAGCAGCGCGAGGCTCAGCGCCACGTTCAGCACGAGCGTGAAGCCTGCCATGGTTGCGGGGCCCCGGTAGTCCTTGAGGGCATAGAGGGCCTGGTTGCCCAGGCGCTGACTCGCCACGAAGACCAGGCCCACCGAACCGAAGACCACGGTGAGGGCCGTCCAGTCGGCGGCGAGGGGGGTGTAGGCGCCGGTGCGGAAGAGCAGGGCGCAGATGGGCCGCGCCAGCACCGCGAGGCCCACGGAGGCTGGCAGCACCAGCAGGGCCGAGGCTGAGATCGACTGCGTCAGGCTGCGGTTCAGGGCGGGCCAGTCCCGGGCTTCCGCCTGTCGGCTCAGGGTGGGCAGCCCGGCTGTGGCCAGGCTCATGGCGAAGAGGCCCAGCACCATCTCGCCCATCATGCCGCTGTTGTAGAGCACGATCTGGGCGCCGTCCGCCAGCTTGGAGGCCAGCATGGTGCTGATGAGCGCGTTGATGGGATAGATGCCCGCGGCCAGCAGCCCAGGCCCCATGCGACCGAGGGCCTTCCGCACCCAGGGGTCCCGCAGGTGCAGGCCGAACGCGAGGCTGAAGCCCTCCTGGCGCACCGCTGGCAGCACCACCAGAAGCTGCAGAACACCGCCCGCAAGGACGGCGAAGGCGCACACGACGCCGACGGTTTCGTAGGGTACGGGGGTCTGCTGCTGCAACACCCGCAGGGTGGTCCAGCCGAAGGCGATGAAGGCCAGGTTCCAGAAGATGGAAACCGAGGCTGCGAGGGCAAAGCGGTGGCGCAGGTTGAGCAGACCCGTGAAGCCCGCTGTGAGGCTCACCAGGGCCAGGTAGGGGAACATGATCCGGCCCAGCTTCGCCGTCAGCTCGCCCTGGACGCCCGGTCTTCCCAGCATGAGCAGGCCCGCCAAGGGCCCCATGAACAACAACACCAGGACCACACCAAGCAGCAGGATCGCCAGCAAGGTGCCCAGGAAGCGGGCGGCCACGGCCTTCATGGCGGCCTCGCCCTCAGCGGCCTCAGCCTCGGCGAGGGTGGGCAGGAAGGCGGCGGTCATGGTGCCTTCGGCGGTGAAGCGACGCAGCAGGTTGGGCAGGCGGAAGGCGACGGCGTAGGCATCCGCCGCGGGACCGGCTCCCAGTACATGGCTGAGGAAGAATGTCTGAAGCAGGCCCGTCAGGCGGCTCAGCAGCGTCATGAAGGACACCACGGCAGCGGAGCGCAGCAGGCTGGGCCTGCGGGGGACCTCGCTCATGCCTTGAACAGCAGGTAGAGGCCCACCGCCACGTTGCCGACGCCCGACACGGCATAGAGGGTCCGGCGGAAGCGGGCCTGGGTGCCCATGCGGGCCGCCAGCCAGCCGGAGACCGCGCTGAGCAGGGTGAACATGGCCGTGATGCCCAGGCCGAAGAGCAGGAGCGCCTCGAGGAACTGGACCTGGCCGGAGATACCGGCGTTCTTCATGAGGGAGGTGAAGCCCCGGACCCCGCCCAGCCCGAAGAAGGCCCCCATCCAGGCAGCGGCATGGTGGTAGCCATGGGCCGAGGCGCCGCTCGCATGGTGCTTGGGCGCCCGGCGGGCCAGGGGCTGGAGGCCGGAGGTGGCCTTCCGGCGCGCGACGGCCTGGCCAGGCTGGTGCCCCTGCTTCAGGTGCAGGCGGATTCCGGCGGCGCTCCGGGTGTGGTGGTGTGGGTGGTCGTGGGCCAGGGGACCGTGCTGGTGGGCGTGGCTGTGGGTGGCGATCCGGCGCAGGCCCAGGGCCGCGGCCAGGTTCCAGAGGCCCAGGGCGAGCACGAGGGTCCAGGCCGCCCGGTCCATCCACAGGAAGAAGCGGTCGCCCAGGAAGGTCTGGCCCAGGAAGGTCGCCGCCACGGCGATGATCGCCACGGCCAGCATGTGCGAGGCACCGAAGGCCAGCCCCACCTTCCAGGCGCCGCGGCGGTCGCCCGACAGCGACACGCCCGTCACCACGGCCACATGGTCGGGTTCGACGGCATGCAGGATGCCCAGGTAGAGCGGCAGGAACATGGTCCGAGGATAGCGCGGAAGCCCTGGCGGCTCAGGCGGAAACCGGCGGGGTCAGGGCCTCACGCGGGCGTTTCCGTGCCCACCAGGGGCAGGCTCACCCGGAACACCGAGCCACTGCCCACTTCGCTCTCCACCTCGATGCGCCCGCCGTGGGCCTCGACGATGCTGCGGCAGATGTAGAGGCCCAGGCCCCAGCCCTTCTGGGCGTCCCGGGTCTGCCCCTGCTCGAAGGGATGGAAGAGCCGCTCGCACTCGGCCTTGGGGATCCCCCGGCCGGTGTCCCAGACCTCCAGATCCCAGTGTTTCTCCCGCACGCGGGTGCGCACGCCCACGGCGCCGGGGGGCTCGGTGAATTTCAGGGCGTTCTCTACGAGGTTGAACAGCACCTGGCGCATGGCCACCGAATCCAGGAGCGTCCACACCTCCCCCGCGGCTTGGCCGAGATCGAGGCGGGTCTGCAGACCCCGAGCCTCGGCCTTGAGTTCGAGGGTGCTGCCCAGGTTCTCGAGGAGATCCTCCGGATGGGTCAGCTTCATGGACAGGCGGTCGACCATGGACTCGGCGCGGTTCTTGTCGAGCAGCCCCTTCAGGATCCCCTCCAGGCGCTGGCCCTCATGCTTCATGATGCCCAGCACCCTGGCGAGACCGGGGTCCTTCTGGGCTGGACCATGAAGGCGCTCGACGCTGAGCAGGATGGTGGTGAGCGGCGAGCGCAGGTCGTGGCTCACGGTGTTGATCATCTGCATCCGGGATTCGAGGGTGTCCTTGAGCTGACGCTGGGTCCACTCCATACCCTGGTTGCGGAGCGCTAGCTCCCGCGTCCACGCCTGCAGCTCCTTGGTTCGGGTGCGCACTTTCCCTTCCAGGGCCTCGTTGTTGCGCTCCAGGGTACGGAAGCGCGCCCGGATGGTCAGGATGCAGATGGTGGCAAGCGCCACCATCAAGGCGAGGCGGGCCCAGAGGGTCTGATACCAGGTGGGCTTGATGGTCAGGCGCAGGGGCGCGGCCTCGTTCCACACCGCCCCGTCGAGGCTGGTCCGGAACCGCAGCAGGTGGGTGCCGGGGCTCAACCCCCCGAACTGGATGCTCCCGTTGCCGGATTCCAGGGCCTGCCAGCTGCCGCCGAGGTCCTCGAGCTGGGCCTCGAAGCGGACCGGGAAAGGCGTGTTGGGCGAGCCGGAGTCCACATGGACCACCAGGGATGCGTAGCCCGGCGGCAAAGTGGCCTCCTTGGGCATCCAGAACGCTCCCCGCTCCCAGGTGATGTCAAGGACCACGGGGGTCGGCAGGGGATAGGCCGGGACGCTGGCTCCAGGTTCCAGAAAGCAGGCACCGCCCACCATCCCGATCCAGAGGCGGCCCTGGGCATCCTCCAGCGCGCCCCCCTGGTTGGTCTCGTCCGAGATCAGGCCCAGCCGGTGCGTGATCAGTGCGGGCTTGCCTTCCCGGGAAGTCACGGTGACGCCCTTGGCATGCCCGATGGCGGTCCCTCCGGAGGAGAGTCCGCGGATCCAGGTGATGCCGTACAGGGGCTGTCCGTCGGCTTCCAGGTCCAGGTTGCTCCAGGACCCGTCCACGGGATCGTTCACCAGGAGGTTCTGGGAGGTCCCCACCCAGAGGCGCTGCCGAGCATCGGCCTGAAGGGCCAGGATCTGCACGCGGTCCGCGGGACCATCGGCGAGGAAGCGGTGGAAGGTACCCTGCTCGAAGCGGAGGAGCCCCGTGCTGGTGCCCACGAGCAGCTCCTCGCCGCGGGCCAGCAGGCAGTGGACCGGGGTGTAGGCGGTTCCCTTCAAAGGACTGTGCTGCCGCAGGACGCGCCCCTGGAGATCCAGTTCCACCAGACCCAGGTCGGTCCCGACCCACAGGCGGCTGCCCTGCCGCACCATGCACTGGATGTGGCTCTTCGCCAATTCCCGGGGGCCCGGGTGGATGCGCTGGTCCCCGCCCAGCCGGCAGAGGCCCTTCATCGTGCCGACCCAGGCGCCGCCCCCACCATCCTCGTGCAGCATCCAGACGTCCTCGGAAGGCAGGCCGTCCTTGCGGGACCAGCGCTTCAGGACGCCCTTCCCCTGCTGCCAGAGGATGACCCCGTTGTTGCTGCCGAACAGCATGCGGTTGCCAGGAAGCGCCAGAAAGGAGGTCACGGAGCCGAGGCCCAGGCTCAAGTCGGTTTCGGTGTCGTGGGTGAGGCTCCAGAGGCCAGGGAGGGCTTGGACCCAGAGGTAGTCGCCATCGGTGCCGATCCAGAGGCCGCCGTTCCGATCCCGCAGGACGCAGTTGATGGCATCCCTGCAGAGCAGGTTCTGTCGGTTCAGGAGACGGTGGCGGCCGTTGGCCTGCCTTTGGTAGAGCCCGTCGGACCCAAGGGAGAGGAGGAGCTCCCCCGCCGGGGTGAAGGCTAGGTCGGTGAAGACCACCGAGGAGGGGAGGCCCGGCAGAGACTCCACCTGCCAGCGGCCATCCGCGCTCCGCCTTAGGATCCGGTCGGATTCGACCACCCAGACCTGGCCGGAGGGATCCGTCCGGATGGCGACCAGGGGGGAGGGCTCCGCCGCTGGGGGCAGGGCGGCGGCCTCGACGACCCCGTCTCTCCAGCGGGCGACGCCCTCGGTGCGGGCGCCGAACCACACCCAGCCTTCGGGGTCTTCCGCCATGGTCTGGATGGAGGCGAGATTCCAGGGGGCTGGCAGAGGCACCCGCTCGAAGCGTTCTCCCTGCAGCCGTACGAGGCCCTGCCCGGAGCCGACCAGCAGGTCCCCCCGTCGGGTCTCCAGGAGGGCGCGGGTGCTCTCGTCCGGCAGGCCCTCGTTGAGGCCGAAGGTCGAGACCTCCCGGCCGCGGATTCGCGCGACCCCACGCTCAGCGCTGGCCACCCAGATGGCCCCACTGCGGTCCTCCAGCAGGGCGACGATGTCCCGGGCGCGCAGGCCAGAACTGGCGTCGAACAGCTGGTGCCCGTTCGGCCCCAGTCGGGTCACGCCCTCGTTGGTGCCAGCCCAGATGAAGCCGTGGCGGTCCTCCAGGAGAACCCTCACCTGGCTCTGAGGCAGCCCATCCCGCCGATCGAAGTGGCGCATGGCCAGGGCCTGGGCCGCGAGGGGGATACTGAGGAACAGGGCGAGGGTTGCTGCCCAGCTCCAGCGTCGAAGGCCTTCCGCCACCCCGTTACTGCGGACAAGGAGACCCCCGTCCCTTGCCGGTCCCTGAGGGTGATGGGAGACACCACGGCCCCGAGGGAAACACCTCCGCATGCAATCCATGCCTCAGTTTCGGTTCGCCGCGTGTCCAGAGTTAATCCCGGGCAAGTGCCCCGGCCCGCCTACCGTCCCGGCGGGGATCCTCGAACAGGGTTAAGCCGGGGGGACGCCTGAAGCCTTCCAGGACCGTCCTGAGGCAGCCTGGGCGGTGCTGCTGGAGCGGAGGTGCGGTAGCAATGACTACGGCCGTCGGAGGGGTGGCCGCAAATGGTGTATTGATTGGAGCCGCCTACCCGAATCGAACGGGTGACCACCAGATTACAAAGCTGGAGCTCTACCAACTGAGCTAAGGCGGCGCGAGTCCCAGTCTATCGGAATCGGCGGACTTCCTGAATGGGTGGGTCTGGCTAGCGGGGGTCCCCGGCGGGGTTCCGCTTCAGCTCTTCCAGGAAGGTGTCCATCCACTTGGTGGAGAAGGTGCCGGCGATGAACTCCGGGTTGTCCATGATCCGCCGGTGCAGGGGCGCTGTGGTCTTGATGCCCTCGATCACCAGGGTGTCCAGGGCGCGGCGCATCCGGGCAATGGCTTCCGTGCGGTTGGCGCCGTAGGCGATGAGCTTGGCCACCATGGAGTCGTAGTGGGGCGGGATGACCGCGTCCTGGTGCATGGCGGTGTCCACGCGGATGCCGGGGCCCCCGGGGAAGTGCAGGGCGGTGATGCGGCCGGGGCTGGGGGTGAACTTGAAGGGGTCCTCGGCATTGATGCGGCACTCGATGGCGTGGCCCTTCTGGATCACATCCTCCTGGCGGAAGCTGAGCTTCTGGCCAGCGGCGATGCGCAGCTGTTCCTTGACGATGTCGATGCCCGTGACGAGCTCCGTGACGGGGTGCTCCACCTGGACGCGGGTGTTCATCTCCATGAAGAAGAAGTCGCCCCGCTTGTCCAGCAGGAACTCGATGGTGCCGGCGTTGTAGTAGCCCACAGCCTTGGCGGCCTTGATGGCGGTGTCGCAGATCTTCTGACGCATGGCCGGAGCCAGGACGGCGCTGGGGCTTTCCTCGATGAGCTTCTGGTGGCGCCGCTGGATGGAGCACTCGCGCTCGCCCAGGTGCACCACGTTGCCGAACATGTCGCCCATGATCTGGACTTCGATGTGGCGCGGCTCCAGGAGGTACTTCTCCATGTAGACGGTGTCATCGCCGAAGGCGCCCTTGGCCTCGCTGCGGGCATTGTTGTAGAGGTCCGGCAGCTCCTCGGGGTTGTTGACGATGCGCATGCCGCGTCCGCCACCGCCCGCACTGGCCTTGACGATCACGGGGTAGCCGATCTGCTCGGCCACCACCAGGGCCTCCTCCACCGTCTCGACGAGGCCGTCGCTGCCGGGCATGAGCGGCACGCCGGCTTCCTGCATGGTGGCTTTGGCCTGGGCTTTGTTGCCCATCTTGCGGATGATCTCGGGGCTGGGGCCGATGAAGGTGATGCCGCAGGCTTGGCAGACTTCCACGAAGTGGGCGTTCTCGCTGAGGAAGCCGTAGCCCGGATGGATGGCCTCGGCACCGGTGACTTCGGCCGCCGCGATGACCTGGGGGATGTTCAGGTAGGACTTGGAGGAGGGCGGGGGGCCGATGCAGACTTCCTCGTCCGCGAAGCGCACATGGAGGGCGTTGCGGTCGGCCTCGGAGTAGACCGCCACGGTCTGAATCCCCAGCTCCTTGCAGGCCAGGATGACCCGCAGGGCGATCTCGCCGCGGTTGGCGATGAGCACCTTCTTGAAGGGGGGCGCATCGATGGGGGTCGCGATGGCGGCCGATGGCTTGCGCTTGATGGCAGAGCCCATGGCTAGCCGATTCTCACGGCGAACAGCCGTTCACCGTACTCGACGGGGGTGCCGTTCTCCACCAGCACCTTGATGACCTCGCCAGCCACGTCGCTCTCGATCTCGTTCATGAGCTTCATGGCTTCGATGATGCAGAGGGTCTGGCCGGGTTTGACGTAGTCTCCAGGTGAGGTGTAGGGCGTGGCCGTGGGTGTGGAGGCCCGGTAGAACGTTCCGACGATGGGGCTCGTGACGTAGTGGATGTTGGGGTCTTCGGCTGGCTGAGCGGCAGGAGCGGCCATTGGCACGGGCAGGGCTTGCATCATGGGCGCCGCCGGGGCCGCCACCATCATGGGCGCAGCCACGGCAGCCTGCATCACGGGTGCGGGGCCGTCCTTGCGGATGCGGAAGCGCATGTCTCCCGCCTCAAACTCAAACTCCTGGAAGGGCTCGCGGCCCACCAGGGCGATCAGGGCCTTGATCTCCTCGAGGCCCAGGGGGCTCGAAGGGGTTTTGGCAGAGAGCGCAGGTGGCCGAGCTGCGGCCGGAGCCTGTTTCGCGGCAGGGGACTTCTTGCGGGGGGTGCTCATCGAGGCTCCAACGATCAGGTCAGTCGGGGGAAGGGATCGAGCATAGCAAGCCGAGGGGGGCTGGTCAGGTCAGGAATCTTCGGCAGATTCTGCCGGAGGCGCCTTCTTTTTGATTCGCGGGCCGGTTTCTTCCGGACGAAACTCTTTTCTTGCCGCATCAAGAATGCCATTCAGGAATTGGGTGCCCTCTTGATCGCTGAACTCTTTCACGATTTCAAGGGCCTCGTTGATGACGATGGGGAAGGGCACCTCCCGCACGAACATCAGCTCATAGAGGCCCAGCCGGAGGAGATTCCGGTCCACCGCGGCCATGCGGTGGATCTTCCAGTGCTCAGCGTATTTGGCCAAGGCACCGTCGATCTCTTCCAGGTGCCCGTGCACACCATCCACCAGGCGGCGGGCGTAGTAGAAGGCGTCCCGGTTCAGGTCCTGGATGGTGTAGAAGCCGGCAAAGACCTGGTCCGGCTGGTAGCCGGTGAGGTCCATGGCGTAGAGCATCTGCAGGGCGTACTCCCGCCCCCGGCGGCGAACGCCCATCTATTTGCGACCTTTCTTGGCACCGAGGGTGCGGGTCAGGTCCACCATCTCAAGGACGCTCATGGCGGCCTCCCAGCCCTTGTTGCCCATCTTGGCGCCGGCGCGGTCGATGGCCTGCTCCACGCTGTCCGTGGTCAGGACACCGAAGCTCATGGGCAGCCCCGTGTCCAGGGCCACCTGGGCGACGCCCTTGGTGACTTCCGCCGCAATCATGTCGAAGTGGGGCGTGCCGCCCCGGATCACCGTGCCGAGCACGATGACACCCACATAGCGACCGCTCTGGGCAGCCAGCTTGGCCACCTGGGGCAGCTCGAAGCTTCCCGGAACCCGGATGAGGTCCAGCTGGTCCTCCTTGCCACCGTGGCGGAGGATGCAGTCCTGTGCGCCCTGGATGAGTCGCTCGACGATGAAGTCGTTCCAGCGCGAGGCGACCAAGGCGAAGCGATCGCCTTCATGGACGCGGATGTGGCCCTCAAAGATCCCCATGGGAACCCCCCTAAAGGTGGTCGAAGAGGAAAAAGTCTAGCATGAACTCAAGTTATGCAAATCGAAAAGCGACCTCCCTGGGGTGGGGCTCCGGGCCTTTGAAGGCGCGGATTCCGAGGTGCTCGAATCGCACTCCAGGGCGGGTTTTTGGCCTTCACGGGTGATGTCGAGAATTTTCCCCGAGGGCTCTCAAGCGAGCCCTGAAAGCCGCTTGATCCAGGACAGGCTTCGATTTGCGACAGCAGGGGCTGGTTCGGAGACCGGCGGGTGGTCCCCTCGAACGGCTTGACAGCCTCTGGGGCCGCGCGAAGTTAAGAGCTCGAGAGCGGAATCAATCACAGCGGGTTCCAAGAGGGGTCGCATGGCTCAGGTCATCTCCACATTTCGTGACGGCTACTCCATCGATTTCTGGAGGACCCGGAACGAGGTCTCCCGAGTCTGTGCCATCTGCCATGCGGAAGCCAGAACCGGGAAGTCCCGAGACCCGCAAGCCCCTGCTTCCAACGAGGCCAACGGTGGCTTCCCTCCTGGCGGGGAGGAGGCCTCCCTGCCAAAGCACGGCATCACCCTGGAGTCCGCCCGTGAAGCGGCCCGTCGCTGCGACCAGGAGGCGCGGGAGGAAGGGCGAAGCCTGAAGATCTTCACCAACTCCATGGGGGATTTCTGGGTTGATGACAGGGCTCTGGATCAGGCTCGGCGGGTGGCGCTGGAGACCATGCAGCAGACCCCCAACCTGATCTGGATGCTGCTCACGCGCCAGCCCCAGGTCATCCTCTCTCTTCTGCAGGCCACGCTCGACCTGGTCCGGTCCGAACCGGATGCCGCAGAGCAGGCTTCGTTTGTTGCGTGGCTGGAGCGCTGGCTGGAAGGCGAGGCGCCCGCCAACGTCTGGATGGGAACCACCATCGAGGACCGGGCCGGGGCGGAGCAGCGGATCATAGCGTTGCTCAAGCTACCCGTTACGGTTCGCTTCCTCGCCTGCGACCTCAGCTGCCCAAGAGCCCTGTTCGGAGTGCCCCTCAGCGGTACCGGCTCCAGTCAGGGGCAGACCTTCTACCCCTGGCTGGCGGATGGACCTACGGCCGAGGCCTTCTTGAAGGACATCCTGAACTACCTGAAGGTGAGCCGAGTGGCAGAGACAGCTTCCTAGACCGTCACCGTATCGGCGACCTCGCGGAAATCAGGGATCTGGTCGAAGTTCATGTAGCGGTAGATGTCGGCGGACTTCGGGGCGATGACGCCGACCAGCTCCGTGTACTCGGCCACCGTGGGGATCTTCCCGAGGAGGGCGCAGATGGAGGCCAGCTCGGCAGAGCCCAGGTAGACCCGGGTGTCGAGGCCCAGGCGGTTGGGGAAGTTGCGGGTGGACGTGGACATGGCCGTGCTGCCCTTGCGGACCTGCGCCTGGTTGCCCATGCACAGGGAACAGCCGGGCATCTCCATGCGGGCGCCGGTGCGGCCCAGGATGCCGTAGTAGCCCTCCTGGGTGAGCACGTAGGCGTCCATCTTG
>CAIRAS010000209.1 GCA_903876615.1 uncultured Holophagaceae bacterium | reverse complement strand
TTTAGGGGCCTGGATCGCTGTAGCGTTCTCTGACTAAGGCTCGACCAGCGAGAAGAGAGACTCCACGGGCGCCTCCAGCACCTTGGCCAGCTTCAGGGCCAGCACGACGGAAGGCACCATCTTCCCCGTCTCGATGGCGTTGATGCTTTTCCGCGTCAACCCCGCCAGGGCGGCCAGATCGGCCTGGGTGAGGTCGCGCATGGCGCGGTGGACTTTGAGGGCCGTCCGAAGCTCTGCGCCGGACATGGCTCAGTCCCGATCGAAGATGAGGAACGCCGAGAGGAACGAGATGGCCCCGATGAACCAGGTGAAGGTTCCCATGTGAGCCAGACTGTCCGGGCTCGGGCGGAGCCCCAGCAGCCAGGCCAGCGGCAGCTGCACGACCATCACGGTCAGGAAGGCCACGCGAACGGCGCGCATGGCATTGAGCCTCCGAAACTCGTCTTTGGCCACGGCCTGGAGGGCGGGATCGTCGTTCGTGATCGCAACCCCCCTGCGGGAGTAGAGGACCCAGGCGAGCCCCAGGGTCAGGATGATGGGACTGAGCAGGAGGAGGCCGAACTGCAGTCGCTCGTGCTGGCCTCCCCGGTCCCAGGCGGTGAGGACCCCGTAGAACAGGACGGGCAGCAGGCCAGCAAGGCAGATGGAGGCCAGCCTCCTGGTGTAGCGGAGGAAGAACTCAGTGCGATGGGCTTCGGATTGCTTCATGGCAGTCTCCAAGGGAGCTGGGACCCCCGAATAGAGAACATAACCCATACAGGACAAAAAGCAACCTATAGGTGTCTTTTTTTTAGACACCGACTCGTCAGCGGCCTCAGTGCCCGACGTTGCGGTACATGGCCTCGATCTCGGTCTGGAAGGCGGCGGCGATGGCTTTCCGGCGCAGCTTCAGGGTGGGCGTCAGCTCCCCCAGCTCCATGGAGAAGGGGCGCGTGAGGAGGGTGAACTTCTTCACCTGCTCGTACTGGGCCAGCTCCTTCTGCAGCTGCAGGAGGCGCTCCTCAAAGAAGGCTACGATCCGGCTGTGCGCCACCAGCTCCGCCAGGTTGTGGTACTTGAGGTCCACAGAGCGGGCGAACTCCTCCAGGCTCTCGAAGTGGGGCACGATGAGCGCCGAGACGAAGTTCCGCGAGTCGGCGATGATGGCGATCTGGTCGATGAAGGGGTCCTTGCCCAGCATGCCCTCCACCCGCTGAGGAGCAATGTACTTGCCGTTCGAGGTCTTCATGAGCTCCTTGATGCGCTCGGTGAAGATCAGGTTGCCCTGGGCATCGATGTCCCCGGCATCGCCGGTGCGGAGGAAGCCATCCGCGGTCATGGCCTTTGCGGTCTCCTCCGGGCGGTGGTAGTAGCCCCGCATGATCGTGGGGCCCTTCACCAGAATCTCGTGGTCCTCACCGAGCTTCACTTCCAGCCCCTTCAGGGGGCGACCAAGGGTGCCGATGGGCAGGGTGCCGTCCTCGTAGCAGGAGACAGTCGCGCAGGTCTCCGAGAGGCCATAGCCGTACTTCAGGTTGAGCCCGATGGACTGGAAGAAGACGTTCACGTCGTCCGCGAGGGCGGCTCCGGCCACGGGGAAGAACTTGCAGTGGCCGCCGAAGAGGTCGCGCAGCTTGCGGAAGATGAGCCGGTCCGCCAGCCGGAGCTTGAGGGCCAGCCAGACCCCGGGCTGCAGTCCGAGCATCCGGAGGCGCACCCGCTGGGTGCCAGCCCGCATGGCCCAGAGGAAGAGGGCGCGAACCAGCCAGGAGGCCTTGGCGATGCGGCCGTGGATGCCCGCGTAGGCCTTCTCATAGACTCGCGGCACCGCGCAGAGGTGGGTCGGCTTCACCTCGCCGATGACCTCGATGAGGGTGAGGGGATCCCGGATGTAGACGTTGAGCGCCCCGCTGTAGAGCACGTAGAAGGTCCAGGCCCGCTCGAAGATGTGGCACAGAGGCAGCATGGCCAGTGAGATGTCGCCGGGTTCCACCTTCAGGCGGAGGTCATGCAGGTGCATGGCGTCCATGACGTTGGCCTGATCCAGCATCACGCCCTTGGGTTCCCCGGTGGTGCCGGACGTGTAGACCAGGGTGAGCAGATCATCCAGCCGCAGCTCCCCGGCTCGGCGCTGTATTTCCTCGGCGCTGGCGGGATCATCCCCCAGGTCGAGCAGGGCCTGCAGGGTCAGAGCCCGGGACTCCCCTCTCAGATCCACGTGGGGGTCCAGGGCGATCACGTGGTCGAGGTCGCCGGCGGCCAGAAAGGCCAGCCCCAGGTCCACCTCGGGCTGTTCCCCCACGAAGAGGATGCGGCTGCCGGCGTCCTGGAGGATGAAGCGGGCCTGACCCGCGGTGCTGGTGGGATAGAGGGGCACGGTGACCCCCCGGGCGGCCAGGATGCCCAGGTCCGCCTGGGTCCACTCGGGCATGTTTCGGGCACAGAGCCCCACCTTGTCGCCGGCCTGGTGCCCCAGGCGGACCAAGCCCCGGGCGATGCCCTCGAGGCGCTCGCCCAGCTGCCGCCAGGTGACGTCCCGCCACTGGCCGTCCACCTTCGCTCGCTGGGCGGGCCGGTCGGCCCAGTCCTGGATGTGCTGGCGGAAGACTTCGATCAGGTGCCTGGATTCCATTTCCTGACCTCCGGAGCCGGAATGTACATCCGGCCCGTCCTGCCCGCCACCGTAGATGTCCAAGAAGTCACTCCCCACGGCCACTGAGGGCCTGCAGACCCACACCCACCACGATGACGGCCAGGGCCACCCAGCGCATGGGGGTCATGGCCTCACCGAGGAAGGCGCGGGCCATGAGGGCGTTGGCGATGAAGCCCAGGGCCAGGAAGGGGTAGGCGTAGTTCACCTGCACCAGCGAGAGGGCGCCGAGCCACACCACCACGCTCACCGCGTAGCAGGCCAGGCCCGCAATGACCCAGGGCTCCAGCATCAGCTTGACCAGCGGGCCCGCGGCCAGCTGCATCCCACCCGCGGCCTGGAGGCCCTTCTTGAGGCAGATCTGCGCAGCGGCGTTGAGCAGCACGCCCAGCACGATGAGGGGGATGGCCTTCAGATTGGGGCTCAAGGGGCCTCCAGCAGCTGGGTGAGCTCGTGCCACAGGACGGTCTCGTCCAAGGCGTTCATGCAGGGATGGTCCGGCAGTGGACAGTGGAAGGCCATGCACTCCAGGCAATCCAGATCCTCCCGCCGCACCACCCGGACCCGGGGACCCCAGGGGCCCGAGTGCCGGGGCCGCGTGGGACCGAACACGGCCAGGGTCGGGATGCCCGCTCCC
>CAIRAS010000208.1 GCA_903876615.1 uncultured Holophagaceae bacterium | reverse complement strand
GCTCCCTCCGGACCCCGGTCTCGTAGGGCAGCGCGTCCCGGCGCACGGCCAGGGCCATCACCACTTCCTCGAGGGCTGCATTGCCGGCCCGCTCGCCGATGCCGTTGATGGTGCACTCCACCTGCCGGGCTCCGGCCGCCACCGCCGCCAGGGAGTTCGCGGCGGCCAGGCCCAGGTCGTTGTGGCAGTGGACGCTGATGGTGGCCTGGTCGATGCCGGGGACATGGGTCCGGAGGTGGGTGATCAGGCGTCCATACTCATCGGGCACGGTGTAGCCCACGGTGTCGGGGATGTTCAGCACCGTCGCCCCGGCCTCCAGGGCGACCTTGCAGACCTCCACCAGAAAGTCCCAGTCGCTGCGGGTGGCGTCCTCGGCGGAGAACTCCACGTCCGGGGTGAAGGACTTGGCCAGCGCCACGCCCTCGCGGATCATCTGAAGCGCCTCTTCCCGGGTCTTCTGAAGCTTGTAGGTGAGGTGGATGTCCGAAGTGGCCAGAAAGGTGTGGATGCGGGGGTGTTCGGCCTCCTTGAGCGCCTCCCAGGCCCGCTGGATGTCCCGGGGGAGGGTGCGGCACAGGGCTGCGATCACGGGCCCGCGGCACTCCCGGGCGATGGCCTGCACCGCAGCGAAGTCGTCGTCCGAGGCCACGGGGAAACCAGCCTCGATGACATCCACCTGCAGCGCCTCCAGCTGGCGGGCCATCTGCAGCTTCTCTTCGAGGTTCATGCTGCAACCCGGGGACTGCTCGCCGTCCCGGAGGGTCGTATCGAAGATGGCGATCCGCTGGGCACCCATGGTGTGGAGGTCTCCCCGGTCCGGAAACGTACGGACGGATCAATTCAAGTTAACCGAACCAAGCCATGAATATAGTTAATATTTTTTATGATTCCATTAGTTTTGCTTAAGTCGTTAGACTCGATCGTTCGGGAGTCGGCATGGAACTTGGTCAGCTGGAGACATTCCTCATGATCGCCCGGGAGAAGAGCTTCTCCCGGGCGGCGGAGCGCCTCTTCCGCACCCAGCCGGCCATCAGCCTCGCCCTCAAGCGCCTGGAAGAAGAGCTGGGCGAAGTCCTGGTGGACCGCACCACCAAAGGCGGCACCCTGACCAACGCCGGACAGACCCTGCTGCCCCTCGCCCTGCGCATGCTGGACCTGCGCCAGCAGATCACGGACACCTTCGGCACCCTCAAGGGCCTGCAGCAGGGCCGCCTGAGCATCGGCGCCAACGAGAGCATGTCCGAGTTCCTGCTGCCCCGCATGCTGCTGGACTACCAGCAGGCCCATCCCGACATCAAGCTCAAGGCCTACCGCCTGAGTTCGGAGCACATCCCCGCCGAGATCGCCGAGCACAGGCTGGACGTGGGCTTCGTCTCCTACGACCCCCTCCAGCCGGAGCTGCGCAGCGAGGTGGTCTTCCGCGACCACATGGTGCTGGTGGTGCCGCCCGACCACCGGCTGGCCGGCCGCCGCGTCATCGACCTCAAGGTGCTCGGCGAGGAAACCTTCATCGCCCACAACTCCCTCACCCCCACCCGGGCCTCAATCACCGATCTGTTCGCCCGGAACGGCGTGCCCCTGCGCATCACCATGGAGCTGGGCACCCTCTCGACCATGCAGGACTTCGTCGCCCAGGGCGCAGGGCTGGCCATCATGCCCCGCATGACCGTGGCCCCCGCCATCGCGGCGGGTCGGCTGGTGGAAGTCCCCGTCCGTCAGCTCAAGCTGGAGAAGCTCATCCGCATGGTCTACCGCCGGGAGGAGGCCCTCTCCCACGCGGCCCGGGCCTTCATCCATCTCGTCCAGTCCAGTGACTTCACGCCCCTGGCCTCCCCGGTCCGGGTCAAATCCACTCGAAGGAGCCGCCCATGAGCCCTGGCGCCCGCACCCTCTACGACAAGCTCTGGGAAGCCCACCTGGTGGAGACCCGGCCGGACGGCACCAGCCTGCTCTACATCGACCGCCACCTGGTCCACGAGGTGACCAGTCCCCAGGCCTTCGAGGGCCTGCGTCTGGCGGAGCGCCCCTTGCGTCACCCGGAGGCCATTCTCGCGGTGATCGACCACAACATCTCCACCCAGAACCGGGAGGCCGGCAGCTTCGAGGAGACCAGCCGCCTGCAGGTGGAAGCGCTGGTGGAGAACGTCAAGGCGTTCCAGGTGCCCTACATCCCGCTCCTGGATGACCGGCAGGGCATCGTGCACGTCATCGGCCCCGAGCAGGGCTTCACCCTGCCCGGCAGCACGGTGGTCTGCGGCGACAGCCACACCAGCACCCACGGCGCCTTCGGAGCCCTGGCCTTCGGCATCGGCACCAGCGAGGTGGAGCACGTCTTCGCCACCCAGACCCTGCCCCAGCGGCGCTCGAAGAACATGCGGATCTGCTTCGAGGGCCTGCTGCCCGAGGGCCTCGGCGCCAAGGACCTGGCCCTCTTCGTCATCGGTCAGATCGGGACCGCCGGCGGCACGGGCCACGTCATCGAGTTCGCGGGTTCCACCGTCCGGGCGCTCTCTATGGAAGGGCGGATGACCCTCTGCAACATGAGCATCGAGGCCGGCGCCCGCGCGGGCCTGGTGGCTCCGGACGAGACCACCTTCGCCTATGTGGCCGGCCGGCCCATGGCCCCCGCCGGCCCCCTCTGGGAGCAGGCCCTGACCTCCTGGCGCGGCCTGCCCACGGACGCCGGCGCCCGCTTTGATCTGGAATACACCTTCGACGTGAGTGGTCTGGCGCCGCAAGTCACCTGGGGCACGAATCCCGAGGCGGTGGTGGACATCACGGGTCGGGTCCCGGACCCCAGGGCCGCCGCCGACCCCGCCAAGCAGGAGGCCATGCGCCTGGCCCTCGACTACATGGGCCTCAAGCCCGGTACCCCCATGGAGGAGGTGCCCGTGCAGGTCGTCTTCATCGGCTCCTGCACCAACGGCCGCATCGAGGACATGCGGGCTGCGGCCCGGGTGGCCCAGGGCCGCAAGGTCGCCCCGGGCGTGCGCGCCCTGGTGGTGCCGGGCTCGGGTCTGGTCAAGCGTCAGGCCGAGGCCGAGGGCCTGGACCGCATCTTCCTCGAGGCAGGCTTCGAGTGGCGTCTGCCCGGCTGCAGCATGTGCCTCGGCATGAACGATGACCGCCTGGAGCCCGGTGAGCGCAGCGCCAGCACCAGCAACCGCAACTTCGAGGGCCGCCAGGGCCGGGGTGGCCGCACCCACCTGGTCAGCCCTGAGATGGCCGCCGCTGCCGCGGTCACGGGCCACTTCACCGACGTCCGCCGCCTCCTGGAGGTCCGATGAAACCCTTCACGACCCTCACCGGCACGGCCGCTCCCCTGCTCCGGGCGAACATCGACACGGACCTGCTCATCCCCAAGCAGTTCCTCAAGACCATCGTGCGCACGGGCCTGGGGCGCCACCTCTTCTTCGAGCTGCGCTATGACGACCAGGGCCGGGAAAAACCGGACTTCATCCTGAACCGGCCGGACTTCCGCGAGGCCGTGATCCTCCTGGGCGGTCCCAACTTTGGCTGCGGCTCCAGCCGCGAACACGCCCCCTGGGCCCTGCTGGACTTCGGCATCCGCTGCGTCATCGCCCCCAGCTTCGCCGACATCTTCTACAACAACTGCTTCTCCAACGGCATCCTCCCCATCACGCTGCCCATGGCCGCCGTGGAGGACCTCGCCACGGAGCGCCCCCTCACCGTGGACCTCCCCGCCCAGACCGTGTCCGGCGGCGGCCGCAGCTACCGCTTCGAGCTCGAGCCCGCCCGGAAGACCACCCTGCTGGAAGGCCTCGACGCCATCGGCGTCAGCCTCGCCAGCCTGCCCGCCATCGAAGCCTACGAAGCCAAGCGCGCCCAGGCGACGCCCTGGCTGTAGATGCCCACCAGATGAACCACAGAGAAAGGCAGAGCTCTCGGCCTAGGAAGAAGTCTTTGGTGTTCTGGCGGTAGGCTGGAGGTCTTCACCAGGGATGACCATGAAGTCGATGACTGCCTTTGCCGAGATCGTCCAGCCGCTGGAGGCCGGTCAGCTGCGGCTGACGCTGCGCAGTGTGAACAGCAAGGCCCTGGACCTGTCGCTGCGGCTGCCGCCGGCACTGTTCCCGCTGGAGGCCGCGCTGCGCGCCAAGGTCCGAGGCGCGGCGCAGCGGGGCAAGGTCGACCTCACGGTGGAGGTCCAGGACGAGCCCTCTCTGGAGCCCCGCCTGAACCGCGCCCTGCTGCGCTCCGCAACCAAGGCCTGGCAGGAGGATGCCGAGTGGCTGCACCTGCCGCCGCTCACGGCGGACGCCTTCTTCCGCCTGCCCGGCGCCTGGCTGGCCCCGGATTCCAATCTGGCCGAGCGCCTGGAGGCCAAGCTGCTCGAAGGCATGACCCGGGTGCTGGACGCCTGGAACGAAGGCCGGCGGCGGGAAGCCGAGCGCCTGCGGCCCTTCTTCACGGAAGGCCTCACCCGCCTGCAGGAGCTGCGCGACCGGCTCCAGGCCGAAGCCGAGGCCCAGGCCCTGGAGCTGCCCGGACTCTACCGCCAGCGCATCGAGCAGCTGCTGGAGGACGCGCGCCTCTCGGGCCAGCTGCCCGCCGAGCGCCTGCTGGCCGAAGCCGGCGTGCTGGCCGAGCGGCAGGATGTCCGCGAGGAGTTGATCCGCCTCTCGGCCCACCTGGAGGACTTCGCCGAGCGCCTGGCCAAGGACAGCCTCGAGGGCAAGGCCGTGGATGTCTGGTGCCAGGAAGTGCTGCGGGAGCTGAACACCACCGGCAGCAAGTGCAAGCGCATCGACATGACCCGCGCCGTCATGGAAGCCAAAGGTGCCCTCGACCAGATCCGCGAGCAGGCCGCGAATTTGGAGTAGAGCTGAGTTTGGAAAAGACAAAAGATCCAACGCGATATTTCATTTTGTCTCGCGTATCGGCGCAGCCGATACCGAGAAGACGCTAAGAAAAGCAATCAAGCGAGTGCCTTCGTGGGGCGTCCTTCATCATGCTTTCATCGGTGTTTATCGGTGTTCATCGGTGGCAGAAAAACGTCTTTGCACTTATCCCCTTCACCCCCTGCATCCCTGATTCAAGTGCATTTTTGACGGGGATAAATGGGATGGACGGGGATGACTGCAATCTGGTTTGCAGGTTTGCGGATGGTGATCCTTTTTCGTTGGCCGAAAATTCGGGATCACAGCCCCAGCGGGTCGTAGGGCAGGTCCATGGCGCCCTGCCAGGCGCCGAAGAGGCGGGTGCGGGTCCAGTCGGTGGGGTCGGGGCGCAGGCGGCGCAGGCGGCGGGACAGGAACCACACGGTGCCGCCCTTCAGGTGGAGCTCGTCGTAGGGCGCCGTGCGGGCCTTGGCCATGTCTGCGGAGGCCATGGCGCCGGGGAAGGCCGCCCAGGCCCAGCGTCGCGCGCTCAGGCCCGTGGCCCAGGCGTCGCTCTGCAGCAGGGCCGGATCGGTGGTCACCGTGATGGCCGCGAGGCCCGTGCGCCCCAGCACGAAGCCGTCGAAGCGGGTCAGCGTGGCGCCGCGCCGCACGAAGGGACCGCTGCCCGGCACGCGCCAGTCGAGGAAGTCCGCTGGCAGGGTCCCAGGCCGGACCTTGAAGCGCAGCTCCACCGTGGTCGGGTCGAGGGCGCTCCCCTTGCCGCCGAGGCTGGCCACCTGGGGCGCAACAGCCGCCAGCAACCGCGCGGCGTCGAGGGTGGTGCCGTCCTGCAGGCGCCAACCCGGCCGCACCGTGAGGCGCCAGCGGCGGCCGTGGCGGGAGGCAGCGAGCTCGGCGACCAGCAGACCCGCCACGCCATTCGGCCCCTTCTCCAGCAGGGGCAGGTCCGACTGGGTGACCAGCAGGGCCTCCATGCCGGGTCCCGCGGGCAGGAGCACCGCCACCTTCGCCAGGTCCTCCTGGAACTCCGGCGCCGCCGGAACATACAGCTTCCGGCCGTCCGCCAGCGGAATCGGCTCCAGTCCGTTCTGCCAGGCCAGCCAGGCACCGGCGCCGAGGGCCAGGAGCAGCAGTGCGGCGAGGGCGAGGCGCAGCTTCATGGTCAGGCCGTACGCAGGAGGTGGGCCACGGGCTCCAGGCGGCGCAGGGCCTCCTCGATGTCCTCGGCCGTCAGGTCGCGGTGGGCGATGAAGCGGATGGCGCTGCCCACGGGCAGGACCCGGACGCCCACGCCTTCCAGGGCCGCCAGGGCCCCGGCCGCGTCAGCCACCGGCACCAGCAGGATGTTGGTCTCCGGCACCGGGGCGGCGACACCGAAGGCGCGCAGGCCCTCGGCCAGGCGCTGGATCTTGGCGTGGTCCTCGGCCAGTCGCGGCAGGTAGTCCAGGGCCACGAGTCCCGCAGCGGCAACGACGCCCCCCTGGCGGACGCCTCCGCCCAGCATCTTGCGCAGGCGTCGGCCCTCAGTCATGGCCGCCGCCGAGCCGCCGAGCAGCGAGCCCATGGGCGCACCCAGGCCCTTGCTGAGGCAGACCTGCACCGTGTCCACGCCCGCGGTCAGCTCGGCCAGCGGGCAGCCCAGGGCCGCGGCGGCGTGCCAGAGCCGCGCGCCATCCAGGTGCACGACCAGGCCCGC
>CAIRAS010000207.1 GCA_903876615.1 uncultured Holophagaceae bacterium | reverse complement strand
GCAGGTGGCCCTGCGGGACGGGTCGGGGCTGAGTCCGCTCACCGCGCTGGCCTTCATGGTCTTCACGCTCATCTACACCCCCTGCCTCGGCACCATCGCCATGATCCGGCGGGAGGCCGGCAGCTGGGGCTGGGCCGCCTTTACCGTGGCCTACGGTCTGGTTCTCGGCTGGGGCATGGCCTGGATCACGGTCGTTGCCGGCCGCTGGCTGGGGTTCGCATGAGCTTCCAGTCCGTTGCCGCACTGGCGCTCTCCGCCGCCGCCGCCCTCTGGTTCCTCCGGGGCTTCCTCCGCGAGCTCCGCCCGGCGAAGGACTGCGCCTCCGCCTGTGGCACCTGCTCCAGCGGGTGTCCCTTTCAGATTCCGGCGCCGCCCAGCGACTGAGGATCAGTTCAAGGGCTTGAGGGTCAGGGGATCCCGCAGCGGGAGCCGGACCAGAGGCAGCTTGGCGACTTCGGCCAGGCGGACGGGATGGTCCGGATCACCGGGTTCGATTTCTGAGGCCTTGCCCACCGCCAGGATGACGAGGCGCTCCGGCACGAGCAGCTGCTTGGCCAGCCGCTGGACCTCCGCAGGGGTGATGGCCTGGACCTTCTCGCGGAAGTCCACCCACCAGTCTTCGCGGGCGCCAAGGAGGACCTCCTCCGTCAGCCGCCCGGCCACGGCCTGTCGGCTGCCCCACTGGCTGGGGAAGGCCTCAACTAGGTTGTCCTTGATGACCTGCAGCTCCTCCGCCGGAACGACTTCGTCCCGGAGCTTCTGCATCTCCACCATGGCCAGGCGCAGGGCGTAGGCCACGGAGCGGTTCTTGGTCTGCATGTTGCCGGTGAGATCACCCCGCCAGTGGGGGCCGGGGCCGAGGGCGGTGCGGACGCCGTAGGTGAGGCCCTCGTCCGAGCGGATCTTCTTCATGAGCCGGCTGGTGAAGCCCGAGGCGCCCAGTACTTGGTTCATGACCAGGGCGGCGTGCCAGTCGGGGTCGCTGCGACGTAGGCCCGGGAAGGCCCACTGCACCATGGCCTGGGGCGCGTCCTTGTCGCTGACGTAGATGCCGGGCTTGCGGATGAAGGCAGGCGCCGGGACGGCAGCGCTCGCCTGGGCCTGGGCACTGGCCTTCAGGGCGCCGATGCCCGCGTTCAGCTGGTCGAGGATCCCCTTGCGGTCCACCTGACCGGACACCGTCACCACCAGGTTCGCCGGGTGGAGGAGGCGTCCGTGGAAGGCCTTCAGGTCCTCGCGGGTGATGGACTCCAGGCTGGGGGCGGTGGTGTCCGCGCTGGCGAAGTGGCTGTCCCCGAAGAGCAGGTAGCTCATCTGGTAGGCGGCGATGGACGTCACCGCGTCATTGCGTCGACCCAGGGCCTGCCGCTGCTGACGCTTGGCCAGGTCCAGCCGATCCTGGGCGAAGGCCGGCTCCTGGAAGACCTGGAGCAGCAGGCTCAGGCCCTCATCCAGGTCCCGGTTCAGCACCTGGAGGGAGAGGCTGCCGGTGGTCTCGCCGCAGGCGCTGCTGAGGGTCGCGGCCAGGGTCTCCAGTTTGTCGTCGAGCTGCGCGGAGTCCAGTCTCGCAGTGCCTCCGCGGGCGAGCTGGGCGCCGAAGAGCTGGGCCAGGCCCTCCTTGCCCTTGGGATCCAGATAGGCGCCGCCCCGCCAGGAGAGGGTGACGCGCACCAGGGGCGAGGACTCTTTCTCCGAGACCGAGAGCACGACGGGAATGCCGTTCTTCAGCTTGGCCTTGTGCTCCTTGGCGCGGGGCACCTGGAAGGCCAGGGGGGCGAAGGTGAGCTGCTCGGGGCGGCTGGGGATGGCCTGGGCGAAGGCGCAGGGGGCGCACAGGGCGAGGATGAGGGCGGTGCGGCTGAGCATCACATGCCCTCCAGCTTCTTCATGCGTTCGGGGGCCTTCTTGAGCGGGTCACCTTCCGGGGCCTTGGCTTGCTTGCGGGTGGTGAGCAGCACGTTGCGGCCCTCCCTGGGGAAGCAGGTCCGGGCCACCCGCTGCACCTCTTCGCGGGTGACGGCCTGGGTGCGCTCCTGGGCGGCCTGGAAGTCCGCCACGGTGCCCACGGCCAGATATTGGGCCAGGGTCTCCCGGATGCCGGCGTTGGTCTCGAGACGACTCCAGAGGCCCACCTGGGTGGCCTTTTTATACCGCTGCAGCTCTTCGGCGGTGACGCCGTCCTTGGCCACTCGGGCCAGCTCTGCGTAGAGCAGCGGCTCCAGGTCCGCGGGGCTCTTGCCGGCAATCGGCGTGGCCCGCAGCGCGAAGGTACCGCCGAGCTTCTGGCCGCGGAAGCTGGCGCTCGCCTGGGTGGCGATCTTCTGGTCCAGCACGAGGGCCTTGTTCAGGCGGCCGGAGGGCGGGCGACCGCCGCCCGCGCCGGGCCGGCTCATGAAGGCGGGCGCGCCGCCCAGGATGCCCGCCAGGGCCTGTAGGGCCGCCGCGTCCTTGTGCACCGCGGACACCGTCTTGAACTCCACCTGGATCGAGGGGGTGGTCTCCACCTCGGCCAGCATGCGCTGCTCCGCGGGCTGGGCGGGTTCGAGGGTGATGAGCTCCGGCACGCCCTTGGGGTTGGCGGGAATGCGACCGAAATAGCGCTCGGCCAGGGCCGTGGCCTGGGCCGGGTTGAAGTCACCCACGAGCACGGCCGTGATGTTGTTGGGGGCGTAGTAGGTCGCGAAGAAGGTGTTGGCCTGCTCGCGGGTGACCTGGGCGATGTCGCTGGGCCAGCCGATGACCTCCCAGTGGTAGGTGTTGGCGGCCCAGGTCATGGCATTGAAGGCCTCG
>CAIRAS010000206.1 GCA_903876615.1 uncultured Holophagaceae bacterium | reverse complement strand
GCGGCCCGCGTTCTTCTTCAGCACCACGGCGGAGCCGCCGGAGCCGATGTCGAGCATGAAGCGGGTCTCGGGCACGGAGATGTCGATGAGGTCGTTGTTGCGGTAGCCGGAGACGAGGAGCACGTGGTTCAGCTCGGGGTGCGTGAACATGAGGGCCTTGGCCACGTCCAGGGCCGCCATCATGGAGCCGCACATGGCCTCCATGTCGAAGCTCCAGGCCTTCTTCGCGCCAAGCTGGTTGGCCACATAGAGGCCGGCCAGCCAGCAGGGGTAGTCCTTGTGCTGGGCGCCGCACCAGATCACCAGGTCGACCTCGCCGCCCTCGATGCCGGCAGAGTCCAGCGCCTTGCGGGCGGCAGCCAGACCCATGAAGGCCGTGGTCTCGCCAGGCCCGGCGACGGGCTTGCCCTTCACGCCGAACTTCAGGGCGATGACGCCCTCGGGAATGCCCGTGGCGGCGGCGAGGTCCGCGGCGGTCACCCGGCCGGGGGGAAGCCAGGTGCCAAACCCAGTGATGCCGACATGCATGGGAGCCTCCTTAAGGGATGAATCATCTCTCAATTCATTTTCGTCCGTTCAAGCGGGACCTCAAGGGCCAATTTCAAATAATTTGGCGGCCAGGACCCTCTCTTGTGACTATCTGAATTGGCAATGCATTTTTAAATATAGAAATTTTTAGCTTTATAAAAATTTCTCAAGAACGGCTTTCCCCTTGCCTCTCCCCACCCGAACTCCTACACTTCTGTGAGTAATGAATCAGTTCTCATTTTTTGTGAGCCCGGCTGGATCCGGGCGAGGGGCATCCCGATGCAGCAGGGCCGAGGCAGAGCTGAGACGGCTGAGCGCCTGGTGGCCGCGGCGGTGAAGCTCTTCTCGCAGAAGTGGTACGGCACCGTATCCGTGGCCGAGATCTGCCGCGAGGCCGGCCTGTCGAACGGCATCTTCTACCGCTACTTCAACGGGAAGGAGACGCTGTTCAAGGTCATCCTGGGGCGGGTCCTGGATCAGGTCCGGGAGGCCATGGAGCGGGTGGAGGGCGCCACGCCCGCCGAGCGGGTGCGGGGTATGGCCGAGGCGATGTTCCGGTTCTCAGAGGAGCACGCGGACCTGGTCTCGGTCTTCCGCGAGGGGCAGTATCGCTACTTCGACTACGAGCAGCGGCTGGTCGCCATCTACCAGCGCAGCCTCAGCGCAGCCCTGGACCGGGAGGTCGGCCTGGCGGAGTATCTCTTCGCCTTTGGCGGCCTGCGGTTCTGCTCGATCCGGTGGGCCAACCGGAGCGCCCCCATCCAGCTGGACGCGGTCTGCGACATCCTCAGGAGCGGACTCTTCCGGGGCCTCGCGGTGGACTCGGCGAAGGTCTTCGGCGGCACGGCCACCCCCCTGCCGCTGCTGCTGGAGGCGGGGGTGCGCGAGCGCCTGCTGCAGTCGGGGCGCCGG
Source organism: uncultured Holophagaceae bacterium (assembly GCA_903876615.1). The sequence goes on along the minus strand of CAIRAS010000206.1, from coordinate 1,514 downwards.
CTCTTTGGGGAGAAGGGCTACTTCGAGACCAACATCCACGAGGTGACGGGCGGGGCGCAGCTGTCCGTGGGCGCCTTCTACACCTACTTCGACTCCAAGGAGGCCTTCTACGCGGAGCTGATCGGCCAGGTGGGCCATGACGCCCGGGCTTTCATCTCAACGAATCTGGCGGCCACCGGCACCGCGGACCTCAACGCCCTGGAGTTCGAGCTCCGCGGGCTGTGGCTGTGGCTGGTCTACCTCTCCATCGACAAGCACTGCTACAACATCGTGCGGGAGGCGGAGTTCGTCCTCCCCGCCACGGTGCGCGACTACTACGGCGCCTTCGCCGCGGGCTACCGCCGTCGGCCCCCGACCCTCCGGATCACCGCCACCTGCCCAGGGCTGGACGAGGAGACGGCCATCGAGTACCTCATGGGCATTGCCCACTATTTTGGTCTGGAGACCGCCTTCGAGTCCTCGCCCGTGAACGCCCGGGCGCTCGTCGAAGCCATCGGCGGGTATCTCTCCCAGGGCCTTTCCCCTTTCCTCTCTCCCAAGGAGTTGCCATGAACCCCCAGGACCTCTACCGCAGCAAGCTGATCCCCATCGACGAGGCCGTCGCCCACATCGCCAGCGACAACGACGTCATCGTCGCCCAGTGCGCCTCGGAGCCCCAGGGCTGCATGGCCCGCTTCCACATCGTGGCGGACCGCGTGGAGAACGTGCGGGTGTTCTCTGTCCTCACGCTGAAGGAGTACGACTTCTACATGAAGAAGGAGATGCAGGGGCACTTCGAGCTGGCCTCGTGGTTCCACGCCCCGGGCTCTCGCGCGGCCCTCAAGGCCGGCACGGGAACGGTCACCTACGTGCCCAACATGCTGCACCGGGCCGCCACGGACCGCATCCACGCGCACCGGCCCGATATCTTCTTCGGCACCTGCACGCCGCCGGACAAGCACGGCTTCGTCTCCCTCTCGCTGGGCATCACCTACGAGAAGGACATCATCGACCATGCCCGCATCGTGATCCTCGAGGTGAATCCCCGCCTCCCGCGGACCTTCGGCGACACCCAGGTTCACGTCTCGAAGGTGGACTACTTCGTGGAGCACGATCAGGACGTGCCGTCCCTGCCGGCCCCGAATCCGAACGCGACCGACCTCGCCATCGGCGCCCACATCGCCGAGCTGGTGGAGGACGGCTCCACCATCCAGCTCGGCATCGGTGGCATTCCCAACGCCGCCGCCATGGCCCTCAAGGGCAAGCAGGACCTGGGCGTCCACACCGAGATGCTCGTGGATTCGATGATGGAGCTCTACGAACTGGGGGTCATCACCAACGCCCGGAAGGCCCTGAAGCCGGGCAAGTTCATCACGACCTTTGCCATGGGCTCCCGGAAGTTCTACGACTGGCTGGATGACAACCTGGCCGTGGAGTTCCAGCGCGGCAGCTGGGTCAACAACCCTTCCGTGGTGGCGCAGAACTCGAAGATGGTCTCCATCAACACCTGCATCTCCGTGGACTTCACGGGCCAG
>CAIRAS010000205.1 GCA_903876615.1 uncultured Holophagaceae bacterium | reverse complement strand
GGCCCTGGCCAAGCAGAAGCCCCTGGGCGAGATCCTGGTGGACATGGGCAAGGTCAAGCCCGAGGCCGTGGGCAAGGCCCTCGAGCAGCAGGCCAAGAAGCGCACCCAGTCCGAGGCCTCCACGGTCCGCGTGGCCACCGAAAAGATCGACCGCCTGGTGAACCTGGTGGGCGAGCTGGTCATCACCCAGGCCATGCTGGCCCAGGCTTCCCTGCAGACCAACTCCATGCAGGGCGAAGAGCAGATGAGCGCGGCCCTGCTCCAGCTCGACCGCCAGACCCGGGAGCTGCAGGAGCGCGTCATGGGCATCCGCATGGTGCCCGTGGATATGGTGTTCTCCCGCTTCCCTCGCATGGTCCACGAGCTGGGCCGCCAGCTGGGCAAGGACGTCGAACTGACCATGGAAGGCCAGGCCACGGAGCTGGACAAGACCTTCATCGAGATGTTGGTGGATCCCCTGACCCATCTGGTCCGGAACTCCGTGGACCACGGCATGGAAGAGAAGGAGGCCCGCCTCCAGTCCGGCAAGCCCACGGTGGGCACCATCGCGCTGCGCGCCTCCAGCCGCGGCGGCCACATCTACATCGAGATCAAGGACGATGGTCGCGGCCTGAACCGCGACAAGATCCTCCAGAAGGCCCTGGACCGGGGCATCCTCCCGCCCGGGTCCCACCCTTCCGACGAAGAGCTGCACCTCCTCATCTTCGAGCCCGGTTTCTCCACGGTCGAGCAGGTCTCGGATCTTTCGGGCCGCGGCGTGGGCATGGACGTGGTGCGCCAGAATGTCCGCGCCCTCGGCGGCCGCATCGAGGTGGAGAGCCAGATGGGCAAGGGCACCACCATCCGCCTGGTACTGCCACTCACCCTCGCCATCCTGGACGGCCTCACGGTCCGGGTCGCGGACGAGACCTACGTCTTCCCGCTGGCCTCGGTGCTGGAGAGCTTCCAGTGCAACGACGCCGATGTGCAGACGGTGAAGGGCGACCGGGAAGTCATCAGCCTGCGCGGGGAGTTCATTCCCGTGGTGCGGCTCCAGCGCCTGCTGGCCCTGGGTTCCTGCCAGAACACCGGGCGGGCCCTGCTGGTGTTGGTGGAGTCCGAAGGCCGCCGCGCCGCCATGGCCGTGGACGAGCTGCTCGGCCAGCAGCAGGTGGTCATCAAGAGCCTGGAGACCCACTACCGGCGGGTCGAGGGCATCTCCGGTGCCACCATCCTTGGCGACGGCCGCGTGGCCCTCATCCTGGATGTGTCCGGCCTGCTGCGGCTGGAAGCTGGAGCGGCCACGGTGGAGGTATGACCCGCTCGGCGGACCCGCTGGAACGGGACCCGCTGGCTCTGGACCGGGTGCCGCTATCGCCATCAACCTTCGAAGGCCTGCGCAACCTGCTCCACGCCCACTCAGGTATCGCCCTGGCCCACCACAAGATCACCATGGTGCAGTCGCGCCTGGCCAAGCGACTGCGGGCCCTGGGCCTCCGGTCCTACGAGCAGTACCACGACCTCCTGCGCGATCCCAAGTCGGAGGAGTGGCCCGAGTTCGTCAATGCCCTCACCACCAACCTCACCAGCTTCTTCCGCGAGGGTCACCACTTCACCCGGCTGGTCGAGCTCCTGAAGCCCGCCTACACCGCCTCGCGGCGCATCCGCATCTGGAGCGCGGGCTGCTCCACCGGTGAGGAGCCCTACACCCTGGCCATGACGCTCACCAAGGCCTTCGGCGCCTCTGCTGCCATCCAGATCTTGGCCACGGACCTCGACACGGCCGTGCTGGACACCGCGTCCCGCGGGGTCTACCCCATGGCACGGGTGGAGAGCCTACCCGACGAGTGGAAGCGCCTGGGCTTCCTGCGCGGCAAGGGCCCGAACCAGGACATGGTGCGCATCCGCCCCGAGCTGCGAAAGCTCATCACCTTCACCCAGATGAACCTGCTGGATGCCCAGTGGCCCCTGGAGGGCGGCCCCTTTCAGGCCATCTTCTGCCGCAACGTGATGATCTACTTCGATAAGCCCACCCAGCGCGAGCTGCTGCGGCGCTACCACGGGCTCCTGGAGCCGGACGGCCTGCTCTTCGTGGGCCACTCCGAGTCCCTCCTGGACAACAGCCTGGGCTTCCAGTCCCTCGGACAGACCATCTACCGGCGCAAAGGGGACCCGGCATGAGTCCCTCCATCCCCATGGTCCACGGACGGGCCTCAAAGTATCTCGACCGCCACTTCAACCGGCAGGCCATGAAGATCCTGCCGGGGGAGTTCTACGCCACGGACCAGGACGAGGTGATCGTGACCGTGCTGGGCAGCTGCGTGGCGGCCTGCCTGCTGGATCCCATCTCCATGGTGGGCGGC
>CAIRAS010000204.1 GCA_903876615.1 uncultured Holophagaceae bacterium | reverse complement strand
TACTTGGCCACCTTCTCGCCATCCACGAGGGGGCGCACCATCCGGGCCACGGCGGAGGGGCTCACGCCCAGGTCCGAGGCGGCCTTGCGGTCCACCACCAGCCGCAGCTCGGGCTTGCCGCTGTCCATGCTGGTGGCGATGTCGACAGCCCCGGGCACGGAGCGCAGGGCCTCCTTCACCAGGGGCACTGCGCGGATCACGGACTCCCGGTCCGGGGCCTGCACGGCGATCATGATGGGGGACTGCTGGCCGAAGTCGTTGACGGTGCCCACGGTGGTCTCGACGCCGGGCACGGCCCGGAAGGCCTCCCGGAGCTGGCGCCGGATCGGGATGTGGTGGGGCCGGCGGCCCTCCTTGAGCTTCACGTAGATGTTGCCGGAGTTGATGGTCCCGTTGAGGCCCGTGCCGATGGTGGTGTACGCCAGCTCCACCCCGGGGGTGGCCTTGATGATGGCCTCGATGGCCTCGGCCTTCTGCCGCGTGGTCTGGAGGCTGGAGCCGGGCTCGGCCTTGAAGCTCACCGCCAGGTCACCGCGGTCGTAGTCGGGCATGAAGTTGTTGCCGAGCAGGCCGATGAGTGACATGGCCAGCACCCAGCTGCCGAAGCCGATCCCCATGACGGTCCACCGGTGCCCGAAGGCCCATTCGATGGCGGCCTTGTAGGCGATCTCCCAGCGGTCCAGTACCCGGCTGAAGGCCTCGACGCTGCGCATGATCGGGTTGCGGCCCCGGTAGTGGACATGGGCATCGGCGCTGCGCTCGTGCTCGGGATCCGGCCAGACGGCGCTGAGCATGGGATCCAGGGTGAAGCTCACGAACAGCGAGATCGCCACGGCAAAAGCCACCACGATGCCGAAGGGGAAGAAGAACTTGCCCACGATGCCGCCCATGAAGGCCACGGGCACGAACACCGCCAGGATCGACAGGGTGGTGGCGATGACGGCGGGGCCGATCTCGGCCGTGCCCTCTCGGGCTGCGGTGACATGGTCCTTGCCCATCTCGGCGTGGCGGGTGATGTTTTCCCGGACCACGATGGCGTCGTCGATGAGGATGCCGATGGCCAGGCTGAGGCCCATCAACGTCATGGTGTTCAAGGTGAAGTTCAGGGCCTTCATGATGATGAAGGTGGAGATCACCGACACAGGCAGGGTGAGGCTGGTGATGAGGGTGGAGCGCCAGCTCTTCAGGAAGTAGAAGACGATGATCACCGTGAGCAGGCCACCCAGGTAGATGGACACTTTCACGTCATCCACGCTGTCGGAAATGAAGCGTGCGTTGTCCCGGGCCGTCACCACCTCCACGCCCTGCTTTTCCAGCTCTGGCGTCAGGCTGGAGAGGGTCTTTCGCACCGCAGTCACCATGGCGACCGTGTTGCCGCCCGTCTGCCGCTGCAGCTCCAAGGCCACCACATCACGGCCATCCAGTCGGGCCAGGCTGCGGCGCTCTCTCACGCCGTCGACCACCGTGGCCACCTCCTGGAGTTCGATGGGGCGGCCCAGCTTGTTGCCCACCACCACGTGGCGGAAGTCATCCACGGACCTGGCTTTGGCATCCACCTTCACGGACACCTCGCGCCGGCCCTGGAGCAGGCTGCCGCTGGGGATGGCCGTTGTGTCGTTGCCCAGGGTGCTCATGACCGCGTTCAGCGAGAGTCCGCGGGATTCCAGGGCCTGGGGATCCACCTGGACGAGGATCTCCCGGGTACTGCCGCCCGCCACTTCCACCTTGCCCACGCCGCTCACGTTCTCAAGGCGGCGCTTCAGGAAGTCATTGGCGATGCGGGTCAGCTCCCGGTCATTCATCGCGGTGTGTTTCGTATCCGGCTTCAGCACCAGCGAGAGCACGGGCAGCTGGGCCGGGTCGAACTTGGAGATGACGGGTTCTTCGATGTTGTTCGGGAGGGTGCGACGGATCTGGCCGATCTTGGTGCGCACATCTTCCAGGGCCTTGTCGATGTCGCGGCCGAGCTGGAACTGGATCAGGAGCGTTCCCAGACCCTCCTGGCTGGTGGAGCTGATCTCCTTGATCGCCTCCAGAGGATTGACCGCTTCTTCCACCTGCTTGACCACGTCCTGCTTGACAGACTCGGGACTGGCGCCGGGGTAGATGATGGAGACCGTGACGATGGGGAGGTCGGTGTTGGGGAACTGCTCAATGCCCAGACCCTTCACCGAGAAGAGGCCGAGCACCACCAGGGCCAGCATGATGCAGACGGTGAAGACGGGCCGGCGGATGGAGAAATCGGAAAGGAACATCTCACTTCCCTCCGGCAGGTGTGGTCAGGACCTGCAGGCGCGTGCCTTCGCCCACCAGATCCTTGCCACCGTCGATGACCAGGTCCTTCAGAGCCAGGCCCTGGACGGGGCGGAAGCCGTTCTGCTCGACCCCCAGGGACACCTTGCGGCGATGGGCCACGCCCCCCTGGGCCACGAAAAGGTCAGCATCGCCGCTCTCGGCCTTGAGGAGGGTGGCCGGCAGGGCGGGCAGCTTCACCTCACCCTGGCCGAGGATGACGCCCTCCACGAAGAGGCCACCCTTGAGCTGGCCGTCGGGATTCGGGACTTCAATGCGGACGCGCAGAGTGCGCCCATCCGCCGACAGGGAGGGGCTCACCTGGGTGAGGGTGCCCGCCACCGGGTGGCCGATGCCGGCCGTGCGGAAGGTGACCGAGAGCCCGGGCTTCACGAGCCCCATGACCTCGGCCGAGAGGTTGGCCTGGATCTCCAGCTTGCGGTTGTCCACCACCTCGAAGGCGGGCTGGCCGGGGTTCAGCATCTCGCCGGGCTGGACCAGCCGCCGGGCCACCTGGCCCGCGAAGGGTGCCACGATGCGGGCCTTCTTCAGGCGGAGCCGGGCGAGGCCCAGGTTGCTCTCCGCCGCCTGGACAGCGGCCCGGGTGGCGTT
>CAIRAS010000203.1 GCA_903876615.1 uncultured Holophagaceae bacterium | reverse complement strand
TGTTCGGCCTGCTGGCCGCCACCCAGGACATGCAGGAGGGCACGGGCGCCTTCCTGGAGAAGCGGCCCGCGGCGTTCAAGGGACTCTAGGGGCCGGACCCCCGCTCCAAAACAAAGGCGGGCCATCCGGCCCGCCTTTGTTTTGGAGACATAAGAAGATCTTTTCCAATCTCCAAAAGAGCGGGCCGACTGGCCCGCTCTTTTGGAGCAGGGAACGGCTAGCGTTTCGTCACACCCAACGTGACCGCCGCGGTCTGCTCGTTGAGGTGCTGGTCCACGACCTTGACGAGGACGCGGTCGCCGCGCACGACGTCCCGGGGCAGCAGCACGTCGAAGCGTTCCTCCTTCTGGTCGAAGATGCGGTCCTCGGGCACCAGCTGGAGCCAGCGCTCACCATCGGCGCTGACGGCGGCTTCCTTCAGGATGGAGGTCTCGTCCCGGGCCAGGAACCTCACGCGAATGCCCTCGCCTTCGGCCACGGCGCTCAGGTCCAGGATCACCGGCGGCGTGTGGTCCACGAAGAAGGGGACCGTGCGCCAGGTGCTGGTGAGGGCCGTGTTGAAGGGCGCGCTGGGGGCGTCCGAGGCGCTCACCTCCAGCCGGTAGCGGCCGTCGGGCACGGGCAGGGTGTCGAAGCTGAAGAACTTCTCCTTCCAGGCCTTCTCGATGAGGATTGGCGCGCCCCGGTCCGGCACCAGGCGGATGGCGAACTGGAGGGTGTCGCCATTGGGATCGTTCACCCGGAACACGAAGCTCTGGCTGCCCCGGCGGAAGCTGCGCTTCTCGGCGCCCAGGTAGCCCAGGGCGGGGATGAGCTTCTGGGTCTCCATAGGCACCCGCTCGATGCCGATGTCTTCCGCCGGCGCGGTGCGGGTGATGACCAGGCCCGGCGGCATGGTGTCGACGCCGTCCCAGACTGGGGCCAGGTTGCGGTGGGCCCAGAACAGGCTCACGGTCTCGACGATGGGCGTGGCGCCGCCCCGGGTGCTGCTGAGGCGCAGGCGGAACTGCGCGAAGCGCGCGGCCGGCAGCGCCGGGCGCTCACCGCTGCGCAGGGGCGGGGTCCAGGGGCTCCAGGTGGCATCTGGAGTCTCCGTGCTGCCGATGCGGAACTGCAGTTCCACGCCGGTGCCGGTAGGGGTCTCGGCGTCCAGGTAGGCCCGGCCCCAGTCGGCGATGGGGGCGCCCTTCAGGATGCGGGACTCCAGGGTGCCTTCCGTGGCCTGAGCTTCGGAGAGCAGGTGCAGCTCGGCGGGGTTGGAGCCCACTACCAGCAGGTCCCCGCCCGAGGGCAGGAAGGCGGTGGCCTGGGCGGTGCCCAGCTCCTGCACCACAGCGAAGGGATCCGCATCCCGGGCCTTCCCGATAGGCAGCGCGAAGAGGCGGGAGCGGTTGCCCGTGCCCACCAGCAGCTGACCCTTCCAGACGGTCAGGGCATAGACCTGGCTCTGGGCACTCTGCCAGAGCACTTCGGGGACACGGTCCTTATCCAGCCGAATGACCGCGGAGCGCGTGGCGGTACTGGTGTCCGTCTGGAGGTAGCCCTCCCGGCGCTCGAGCAGCCCGGTGCTGAACTTGGGCGTGAGGCCATTGTCGGCGCCGATGTAGAGCTGGCCGTCAGCGACAGCCAGGGCCCGGACTTCCTCGAAGGGAGTGTCCATCAGGGTCTCCAGGCGATCACCCACGCGGCTGTAGCGCAGCACCAGGCCGCGCCCGTGGCTGCCCAGGTACCAGCCGCCCTGCCCGTCCGAGGCCAGGGCCGTGAAGGCCGTCTCGTCGGCCAGCTCCGCCAGACGACGGCTGCTGCCTTCCCGGGCCTGGACCAACACCGCGCCCTTCTCGGCCCCGCCCGCCAGGATGACCGCATCCCCTTCCACAGCCATGGCCCAGACAATGCGGGCGTCGATCTCAGCAAAGGGCTTCACCTCGCCCGTGGGGGTCACCCGGAGCAGCTTGCCCTCTCCTGTGGGCGCCACCACCAGGTCCTGACCGAGCCGCGCCAAGGCGAAGACGATGCCGCCCTTCACCTGGCCCAGGGGCTTCATCTGGCCCGCGACGTAGTGGAACAGCTTGCCGTCGGTCCCCGCCGAGAGGTAGGCTCCGCCGGAGCCGTCTGGCACGGCGGCCCAGATGACCCCTTCGGGCAGCTGACCCACGCGCCGGAGGTTGGGCGCCAGGCGGAGCCGCCCGTCGGCGCCGATCCGCACGCCGCGGGTCTCCGACCCCAGCCAGTCGTTGAAGCCCGAGAAGGTGGCCATTGGTTGGTCCGCCAGAGCGGTCACACCCAGGGCGGCGGCAAGCAGCAAGGTCATCCAGCGCATAGAACCTCTTCCTCGGGAAAGCATCTACTCGATCTCCACTTCCAGCTGGGCCAGACCGCGCACC
>CAIRAS010000202.1 GCA_903876615.1 uncultured Holophagaceae bacterium | reverse complement strand
CTCGAACATGACGGAGTGGGGATTCCAGTAGATGATGGCGTGCCAGATGCGCCAGGGCTGCCCAAGGTCCAGCAGCAGGGCCACGATCACGAAGGAATACCCCAGGAAGCCCGTCAGGATGGTGGGGCGGACGATGGGTTCGAACTTCTTGAGGTTGAACAGGTGCACGACCGCCGTCAGCGTGAAGGCGCCGGCCGCCAGGCCTACGCCGCAGAGGAGATCGAAGCCGATCCAGATGCCCCAGGGGAACTTGTCGCTGAGGTTGGTGACCGCGCCCAGGCCCTTGGTGAACCGGATCACGGTGACGGTCAGGAAGGCCAGGAAGAGAATGCCGGCGACGATGGTCCAGAAGCCCGGACGGAAGCGGCGGGAAGCGAGCGTGGCGGTGTCAGTCATGACTGGTTCTCCCGTCCATTGTCCTTGGCTTCCGCATGGGCGACATCCTCGCGCCGGGCGGTGATCCAGTGGACGCCATAGAGCAGGACGCCCCACACCGCCACGAAGTCGGGGATGTTGGACAGCACCTGCCAGGTGCGCATGGCCGGCGGTTCGCCCGGCAGCTTGGTCTTCAGGCCCAGCTTATCGAAGGGCACGCTGGAGATCGCCATCACTGATGTCCCACCCGCTTCGGTGAGGCCGTAGATGTGGTTGACGTATTCGCCGGGCTTCTGGCGGAGGCGGGTCCGGGCTTCCCAGATGAGGTCCTCTTTCTTCCCGAAGACCGTGGCCTCGTAGGCGCAGGCCTCGGCACAAGCGGTCGGCTTGCCCTCCTTGATGCGGCTGGAACAGAGGATGCACTTCCCGACGATGGGGACGGGCCGGTCCCACTGGTACTTCGGGATCTCGAAGGGGCAGGCCATCATGCAGTAGCGGCAGCCCATGCAGCGCTGGGCGTCGTAGACCACCGGGCCATCGGGGGTCTTGACCAGAGCGGCCACAGGGCAGACCGAGGCGCAGGTGGGCACCTCGCAGTGCATGCACATGCGCCGGACGTTCAGCCCCTCCCGGGGCTGGACCGTCGTCCAGGTATACGCCGTGAGCACCTCCTCCACCGGCCCTGGGAGCTTGTTCTGCTCTTTACAGGCGGAGCTGCATGCGCCGCAACCAACGCAGCGTGTGGCATCGAAGAGAAGGCCCATACCCATGGGTTCTCCTGTCAATCAACTACCCTCGAGAGGAATTCCCGGGGTATTTGGCTGTGAGCATGCGCCCTGAATTCCGCATAGTCAACCCTTTGGTAGCAATTAAAAAATCACTCTGTCGCCACGATTAACGTAGGGCTCCCGCCGCTTCAAAGCTCTCAAAGGACTACCAGGGAATTTGTCTTTCCCGGACTGCTCAGCCTTGGCGACCACAGGCTTTTTGCAATCGCCCTGTTTGCGGCAGTTCTTCATCCATGCGGGTTGGTCCTGAGGTTGGACCCGCTACCCCCTGAGGCAGCGTTGGCCTGATTATCTGGCCCAGGAGCCGGGAATTGATCACAACACCCCCCATAAAGCCACCCACCCCGCGCCCCGGACCTGGACAAAGAAAGCGCCCCGCCGAAGCGGGGCGCTTTACACTCTGACAACTCTCAACCCCCAGCTGATCACTGATAGCTGAGAGCTGACAGCCTACTAATACATGTCTTCCATGCCGCCCATGCCACCGGGGCCGCCAGGGCCGGCGGGGGACTTGGGCTCGGGGATCTCGGTGATGATGGCTTCGGTGGTCAGCATCATGGAGGCCACCGAGGCGGCGTTCCGCAGGGCGGACTTGGTCACCTTGGCGGGATCCACCACACCGAAGGCCATCATGTCGCCATAGACGTTGGTGGCGGCGTTGTAGCCGTGGTTGCCCTTGGACTCGCGGACGGTGTTGACGACCACGGAGCCTTCGACGCCAGCGTTGTTGGCGATCTGGCGGAGGGGCTCCTCCAGGGACTTGCGGACGATATCCACGCCCGTGGCCTGGTCGCCGGTGACCTTGAGCTCGGCGAGCTTGAGCATGGAGCGGAGCAGCGCAACACCGCCACCGGCCACGATGCCGTCTTCGACGGCGGCCTTGGTGGCATGCATGGCGTCTTCCACGCGGGCCTTCTTCTCCTTGAGCTCGGTCTCAGAGGCCGCGCCCACCTTGATGACCGCGACGCCGCCGACGAGCTTGGCCAGGCGCTCCTGGAGCTTTTCCTTGTCGTAGTCGCTGGTGGAGGTCTCCACCTGGGCGCGGATCTGCTTGACGCGGCCCTGGATGGCTTCCGTGCTGCCGGCGCCCTCGACGATGGTGGTGTTCTCCTTGTCGATGACGATCTTCTTGGCGCTGCCCAGGTCGGCCAGGGTGAGGTTCTCGAGCTTGAGACCCAGGTCCTCGCTGATG
>CAIRAS010000201.1 GCA_903876615.1 uncultured Holophagaceae bacterium | reverse complement strand
GTCCGCAGGAACGTGCGCAGCTACAAGCAGCTGCCCATGAACCTGTTCCAGATCCAGACCAAGTTCCGGGACGAGCGGCGTCCCCGCTTCGGCCTCATGCGGGGCCGCGAGTTCACCATGAAGGACGGCTACTCCTTCCATGTTGACGACGCCTGCGCCGACCGCGAGTACTGGGCCATGTTCAACGCCTACAAGCGCATCTTCGGCCGCCTGGGCGTGAAGTTCCGCCCCGTCGAGGCGGACAGCGGCGCCATCGGCGGCAGCTTCACGCACGAGTTCCACGTGCTGGCGGGCAGCGGCGAGGACGCCATCCTCAGCTGCGACGGGTGTGATTACACGTCCAACATCGAGAAGACCGAAGCTCCGAAATTGGCTGGTGCCAATTTCGGAGATAGAAGGGGACTGATAAAAGATCATTTCTGCACACCAGGGGTGGTTGGCCAGGTGGAGCAGGCGGCGGGGATGAAGGATGGCGAGCATGACGGGATGCCGCTCGCGCAGACCAGCAAGTTCTTCCTGTATCGCGCGACCTTCAGCGATGGCGCCACGAAGCTGGTGGGCGCGGTGCTGCGGGGCGACCACGAGGTCAACCCCGTGAAGGTGAAGAACCTCGTGGCCGCCGCGGAGCTGGAGCTGCTGCCCCTGGATGAGGCCGAGGCTCTCACCGGCGCCAAGACCGGCTTCATGGGCCCCGTGGGGCTGCAGGACGTGCAGCTCCTGGTGGACCGCAGCCTCGAAGGCGCCGTCAACCTCACCTGCGGCGCGAACCGCACCGACTACCACCACTTCGGCCTGGATCCGGCTCGGGACCTGCCGGGCTGCACCTTCGGCGACCTGCGCATGGCCGCTGAGGGCGATGTCTGCACCCGCTGCGGCAAGGGCCACTACCAGGCCTTCCGCGGCATCGAGGTGGGCCAGGTCTTCAAGCTCGGCATCAAGTATTCGAAGGCCATGTCCTGCACGTTCCTCGACGAGCAGGGCAAGGAGAACCCCATGGTCATGGGCTGCTACGGCATCGGGATCACCCGCACCGTGGCCGCGGCCATCGAGCAGAACTATGATGCCGATGGCATCATCTGGCCCTGGCCCATCGCACCCTACCAGGTGCAGATTGTCTGCCTGGATCCCGCCAGCCCCGAGGTTGCGGGCGTGGCCAACCAGGTGGAGAAGGAGCTGGAGGATGCGGGCTTCGAGGTGCTGCACGACGACCGTGAGGGCCTTAGTCCCGGCGCCAAGTTCAAGGACGCGGACCTGCTGGGCATCCCCCTGCGCCTGACCGTCGGCGCCAAGGGCCTGAAGGACGGCATCATCGAGCTGCGCGACCGGCGCACCAAGGTTGTCGTGAAGTTCAAGCCCGAGGCCGCCGTGGGTGAAGTCTGCGTGGCCCGGGACCGCCTCCTGCTGGAGCTGGAAACCGCGGGAGGGCGCTGATGGCTGGCGTCGCGGCTCACATCCAAATTGAAGGGAGGCCCTAGTGGCCGAGGGCCGGGTCCACCTGACGACCTTCATCGAAGGAATTCTGGTCCATGGCCGGCAGACACCCTTCGTCCTGCTGGTGCCGTCGCCCCACAGCCCGCACCGGGGCCTGCTGATGCCCGCCCAGATCCCCTGGTCCCCGGGCTTTCTGCCCACGGCCCTGCTGAACGCCCAGATCGAGGCGGCCTGGGGCATGCCCTTCCGCTTCGTGGACAACTCGGTACTGCCGGTGGTCTTCGATGAGCGCACCAGCCGCCTGCCGACTCCCTGGCTGCTGCGGCTCGAGGGGCTCGAAGGCCAGCAGCGCCTCTACCTCAGCCACCTGCTCCACACGAAGGCCCCGGAGGATCTGCTTCCGCCCCCGCCGCCCGGCGGCCAGTGGCTCAGCGAGAAGGGCCTGCAGAACGCCGACCTGCTCCCGGGCATCCGCCGCCTCTGCGAGGCAGCGCTGGCGTCGACCACCGAAGACTAGGCTGCCGGCATCGGTCTTGTCGATGCCGCCCTATTCGCGGCGCCTCTGGTGAACACTGCCACCCCATTCCAGCCTTTCGGGTGTGGATGG
>CAIRAS010000200.1 GCA_903876615.1 uncultured Holophagaceae bacterium | reverse complement strand
GCGGCCCGGCGGATCTACGGCATCCAGTTCCACCCGGAGGTCACCCACAGCGCCCAGGGCACGCCCCTGCTGCTGAACTTCCTCCGGTCCTGCGGCATGAGCCTCGACTGGAACGCGGGCAACTTCATCGAGGAGAAGGTCAGGGTCATCCGCCAGCAGGTGGGGCAGGGCACGGTGGTGCTCGGGCTCAGCGGGGGTGTGGACTCCAGCGTGGCGGCCCTGCTGCTGCACAAGGCCATCGGCAAGCAGCTCACCTGCGTCTTCGTGGACCACGGCCTCATGCGCAAGGATGAGATGCAGCAGGTGCAGGCCTACTTCGCGCCCTTTGAGCTGAAGGTGATCTGGGTGAACGCCGCCGACGAGTTCCTCGGCGCCCTAGAGGGCATCACGGATCCTGAGCAGAAGCGGAAGCTCATCGGTGGCAAGTTCATCGAGGTCTTCGAGCGGGAGGCGGGCAAGGTGCAGGCGGACTTCCTGGGCCAGGGCACCACCTACCCCGATGTGATCGAGAGCAGCGGCATCGGCGGCGCCATCCTGGTGAAGTCCCACCACAACGTGGGCGGCCTGCCGGAGCGCATGCGCATGCAGCTGGTGGAGCCCCTGCGGGAGCTCTTCAAGGACGAGGTCCGCGCCACGGGCTTGGCCCTGGGGCTGCCCCAGGAGATGAACCAGCGGCACCCCTTCCCGGGCCCCGGCCTGGCGGTGCGCCTGCCGGGCACGATCACCCGGGAGCGGGTCACCATCCTCCAGAACGCGGATGCCATCTTCCTCCAGGAGCTGCGCGAGAGCGGCTGGTACGCCCGCACCAGCCAGGCCTTTGCGGTCCTGCTGCCGGTGCAGACTGTGGGCATCATGGGCGATGAGCGCACCTACGAGGCCATCTGCGCCCTGCGGGCCGTGACCAGCGAGGACTTCATGACTGCCGACTGGGCCCGGCTCCCCCACGAGCTGCTGGAGAAGATCGCCCAGCGCATCGTCAACGAGGTGAAGGGCATCAACCGGGTGCTCTTCGACATCACCTCCAAGCCGCCGGCGACGATCGAGTACGAATAACAAAAGCATCCACAGATTGCACAGATTACACAGAGAAACACGGCCCACTTCTCTCTATCTGTGGAATCTGTGAAATCTGTGGATAAGTCTTCTCCTGAGGTCCAATGGCCAAGCGCATCGAACCCAACCGCAAGTCCGTGAAAGACGTCCTCGAGGACCTGCTGGCGGGGCACCGCGAGGCGGCCTTCAGTGGACCCGAGTCCGCCTTGAAGTATCTCCGCCGCACCCTCGAGGGCCAGGGCAGCCTGCCCAACGCGGTCAAGGCCGTGGCCCAGGACCTGACCGCCGACGCCCTTGGCCAGCTGGGCCGCTGGGAGGACGCGGCCGAGGCCTGCGGCCTGGCCCTCGAGCGGCTGCCGGAGCTGGAGGCCGCCTTCCCCCACGAGTATCGCCGGCTGCTGGAGGGCCTGACCTGCTTCGAGCGGGGCATCCAGGCCCGCAGCGAGCTGGGCGACTTCCACGGGGCCCTGGAGCTCTGCGACCGGGCCATCGCCCTGAACCTGGGCGCGCACTACTCGGCCAAGCGCGACTCG
>CAIRAS010000199.1 GCA_903876615.1 uncultured Holophagaceae bacterium | reverse complement strand
TGCAGCACCACCACGATGAAGGTGTGGAGCCCCACCTGCAGGGGGCTGGCCGCCAGCTCGAACTCCGCGCTCTGGGTCAGCTCGCCGCTGCGCAGGGTGAGCAGGCACTCGCCTTCCACCGCATGCCCAGAGCGCTGGACCTCGAGGATGGTCGCCACGGCTCCGCAGTGGGCACAGGCTGAGCTCGTGCCGCAGCCGCTGGGACCCTGGTTGTGGTGGATGCAGCCGAAGAGCTCGCCAGGCCGATGGCCCAAGGGCTCCGCGGCGCTGCCGACCACCTCCCGGACCCGTTCATTGGTGGCGAGCACTTGCCGGTTGCCATCCAGGATCAGGACCAGCCCGTCCATGGATTCCAGGAGGAAGCAGACCACGGGATTGGCCAGGCAAAGCTCGGCCTCCAGACGCAGCTCCAGATCAGAGCTCCGCTCCGGGGGGGCGAAGAACGTGCTCAGCGGCCCGACCCGTGTGGAACCGACGTCGAACACCATGGGGACTCCCTGGCTTATCGGACCGATGGGTCCATGATTCCTCTATCGGGTTTCCCCTCGGTCGGGTTGAATCCAGCTAGAAATATCAGACATAGGCCCCGCTGCCATCACCGGGCGACCGGGGCCAACCACGGCGCAAGGCCCCTCCACGGAGATCCCGAAGCTGGGGAGTGCCTCGGACAGGCAGATGGCCCCCAGGCGGGGGCCATCTGCCTGTCCAGGAAGGGCCTACAGCCCCTTCTTCTCCATGGCCGCACCCTTCTTCTCCAGGTGCTCGCCGCGGGTTTCCTTCCGCTCGCCCTTGCGCTCGTTCTTGGCGCCCCGGACTTCCTGCCGCACACCCTTGCGCTCCTGCGCCGCGCCCACCTTCTCCTTGTGCTCGCCCCGCTTCTCCAGGGCCTCGCCCTGCTTCGGCTTGCCCTGGGCCTCCAGGGCCTCGCCGCGCTTCTCCATGCGGGCACCCTTCGCCACCTTGGCCTCGCCCCTGGCGACGTTCTTCGCGCCGCGGGCCTCCTGGCGCTCGCCCTTCTTCTCCTGGGCCTCGCCGCGCCGCTCGACGCGCTCACCCTTCTTTTCGACCTGCGGGCCGGTGGGAACCTGGGCCATGAGTGAGGCGCTGATGAGACCGGCTGCCACGATGAGGGCCACACGCTTCGAGAGGTTGAACATGGTTGCTCCTGGTGCGGCCGGGCCGCGAAGGGGATTCGTCCCGCAGGTCAGGTAGCGGGGGCTGTGCCAGTTCTATTACCCAAGCCATTCCTTTTTATCGAAAAGGTTTAAGGGTCCGATATGTGGAGAGTTGCCACTTCGATGTGGCGAGCTGCAACCGCGGCATTGGCCGGCCCCCAAGGGGTCTTCGCCGGCCCTGACCCCCCAGTGGCCGAAGCCCCGCCCACCCGCCTGCTAAACGGCCCCAGACTCTGCCTCGTAGTTCATCCAGCATCCCGGCTCGCCCGGCATCTTTTCCATCAGGGGGTTCCATGAAGAAGCGATGGATCATCGCATCGGTCGCCGGAGTGGCCCTGGCTGCGGGGATGTTCCTCACCCTGAAGGGGAGCGACGGCAAGGGCAAGAAGGCCGAGGCCAGCACGCCCTTCCGCCTCGGGAAGGTGCAAGCCGAAGACCTCCAGGTCAGCGTCCGCGAGGTGGGCGTGGTGGATCCCCTCACCAAGGTCGATGTGAAGTCCACGGTCTCGGGGCGCATCGTCGGGCTGAAGGTCCGGGAGGGGGCCACGGTCCGGGCGGGCGAGGTCCTGGCCGAGGTGGAGCCCGATGTGAACCAGGCCCAGACCCTGTCGGATGTGCAAGGCAGTGTGTCCCAGGCCAAGGTGAGCTTCAAGAACGCCGAGCGGGACTTCGCCCAGCAGGCCGAGCTGTTCCGCCTGGGGCTCATCTCGGAGCAGGCCTACCGGGGCGCCCGAACGGCGCGGGATCTGGCCGAGGAGTCCTTCAAGAGCGCCCAGACCCGCTACCAGATCGTCGAGGACCGCGGCATTCCCATCAGCGGCAACGCTTCTACGCAGCTGGCCCGGGTCACGGCCCCCCTGAATGGCGTGGTCATCAAGAAGGGCGTGGAGCTGGGCGACACCATCACCTCCGGCGTCAGCTCCTTCAGCGCCGGCACCGTGGTGTTCACCGTCGCGGACCTGGCCTCGCTCATCGTCCGGGTGAACCTCAACGAGGTGGACATCGCCAAGGTCCGCGTCGGCCAGCCCGTGCGCATCAGCCTGGACGCCTATCCCCAGCGGGCCTTCACCGGCAAGGTGCGCTTCGTGGCGCCCGCGGCCGACCTGGTCGAGAAGATCAAGGTGTTCAAGGTGGAGGTGGCCCTGGACGAGCTCACGGAGTCCTTCCGCACCGGCATGAGCGCCAACGTGGAGATCCTGGGCGAGAAGCGCGACAAGGCCGTGAGCGTCCCCCTGGAGGCCCTGCAGCGCCGCAATGGCCAGACGGTGGTCTACCGGCTGAAGGCGGACCTGCCGCCCAAGGAGCTCACCAAGGCCAAGGAGGGCCTCACCGGCCGCGGCAAGTTCATCTGGCTGGCAGATCACTGGGCTGAATACTTCGACGTGGTCCAGGTCACAGCCGGCATCGCCACCCTGGAGCGGGTGGAGATCCTGGCCGGACTCAAGGCCGGCGACCAGGTGAGCCTCGAGGATCCCAGCAAGAAGAAGGTCGAGAAGGACGATGAGAACAACTAGGGACTCCGGGTCCCCCATCATCGAGACCCTGGGCCTGACCAAGGTCTATGGCGCCAACGGCGCGGCCGTCCACGCGCTGCGCGGCGTGGACCTCAGCGTCCAGCAGGGCGAGTTCGTGGCCCTGGTCGGCCCTTCCGGCTCGGGCAAGTCCACTCTCATGGCCATCCTGGGCTGTCTGGACCTGCCCACGGCGGGCACCTACACCCTGGACGGGCACGCGGTCCAGGGGCTCAGCGGCGGTGAGCTGGCCCGCATCCGCAACGAGAAGGTCGGCTTCGTGTTCCAGAGCTACAACCTGCTGCCCAAGGCGAGCATCGTCCGGAACGTGGAGCTGCCCATGCTCTACGCGGGCGTAGGGCGGAAAGAACGACGCGAGCGGGCCCTGGCCCTGCTCGAGAAGGTG
>CAIRAS010000198.1 GCA_903876615.1 uncultured Holophagaceae bacterium | reverse complement strand
GCCGGTGACGCCCGCGGCGCCCTTGCTGGTGATCATGGCGACCACGAGGATGCCCATCTGCTGGCCCAGGGTCAGCTCGATGCCCAGGGCCTGGGCGATGAACAGCGAGGCCAGGGTCATGTAGATGTTGGTGCCGTCCAGATTGAACGAGTAGCCCGTGGGGATGACGAGGCCGACGATGGACTTCGACAGGCCCAGCTTCTCCATCTTCTCCATGAGGGGGATGAGCGCGGACTCGGAAGAGCTGGTGGCCAGCACCAGCAGCAGCTCACTCTTGATGTAGCCCACCACCTTGAAGATGTTGAAGCCGGCGAGGCGGGCAATCGCACCCAGCACCACGAAGATGAAGATGGCGCAGGTGGCGTAGAAGAGCAGGATCAGCTGGGCCATGGGCACCAGGGACTTCAGGCCGAACTTGCCGATGGTGTAGGCGATGGCGGCGCCGGCGCCCAGGGGGGCGAGGTAGAGGATCTGGTGCATGACGCCGAAGACCATCTTGCTGACGCTCTCCAGGAACTTGATGAGGGGCTGCTTGAACTCGTCCTTCATGGCGGCCACGGAGAAGCCCAGCAGCACCGAGATCAGCAGCACCTGCAGGATGTCGCCATCGGTGAAGGCGCTGAACATGGTCTTGGGGATCATCTTCAGCAGGTGATCGGTGACGGTCATGTGCTGGGCCTGAGCCACGTAGCCCGCCACCAGCTTGGGATCGAGCTTGGAGGGGTCCGCGTGGAAGCTGCGGCCGGGCCCGAAGACGTTGGCCATCACGAGGCCCACCACCAGGGCCAGGGTGCTGACCACTTCGAAGTAGAGGAGGGCCTTGCCGCCCACGCGGCCGGCCTTCTTGATGCTGCCGGAGCCCGCGATCCCCAGCACGACGCTGCAGAGGATCACCGGGGGGATGAGCATCTTGATGAGGGCGATGAAGCCGTCCGCCAGGGGCTGCATCTTCACGGCGACGACAGGGTAGAAGTGCCCCAGGACCGCGCCCACGATGATCATGAACGCGACCCAGTTGTACAGCTTGGTTGCAGCACGCTTGAACATAAATACCTCCAGGGTTTCTATCGACCATCCTGGAGGGAGTCGGCGGAATCGAGCCGTTATGGAAGTTGATTCCTGGTATTGGAACTATTGTAAGCAGGCCCGTCAGAGGAACCGCCGGGCCTCCCGCAGGTGGGACCGCTGCAGCAGGAACCGGTGCACGGGCCGGCCGCCGGTGCCGTAGCCGGGTTCCATGCGCAGCACCTTGAGGGTGCAGAGGAACTCGAAGTACTTCCGCACGGACACCCGGGAGATCCCCACCTGCTGGCCGACCTCCTCGCTGGTGAACCAGGGCGGTTCCGCCGGCCACGCGGCGATGGCCTCCAGCAGCTTGGCCAGGGTGTTCCGGTCGAGGCCCTTGGGCAGCACTTCCGCCCCCCGCGCCTCGGCGGGCCGCCGGGCCAGGCGCTTGTCCAGCGCCGCCTGGTCCAGGGCTTCCCCGTCCCGGATCATGTGGTGGGTCTCGCGGTAGTGGTCCAGGGCCTCCTTGAGCCGCTCGAACTCGAAGGGCTTGATGAGGTAGTCCACGGCGCCCAGCTTCAGGGCTTTGCTGATGGTCGCGGTGTCCCGGGCGGCGGTCACGAAGATCACGTCCACATCCAGGGCCTGGCGCCGGATCTCCTCCATGAGCTCGAGGCCGTTCTGCCCGGGCATGAAGATGTCCAGCAGCAGCAGGTGCACCGGCTGGCTCCGGAGGGCTTCCAGGGCTTCCGAGGCGCTGCGCACGGAGGCCACGAGCTCGAACCCCGCCACCCGGCTCAGGAACATCCGGTTCAGCTCGGCCACCATGGGATCGTCTTCGACCAGCAGCACGCGGATCATGACTCCTCCCCGGGAAACAGTGTAAAGGAGGCCGTGAAGGCGGCCCCCCCACCCTCCCGGTTCTCGCCCCGCAGGCGGCCGCCGCGGGTCTCGATGGTGCGAGCCGCCTGCCAGAGGCCGAAGCCGCGGTTCTCGCCCTTGGTAGAGAAACCCAGGGTGAAGACCTTGGCCAGCACCTCGGCGGGCAGCCCGGGGCCGCTGTCCACCACGGAGAGGTGCACCTGGGTGCCTTCGGGCCGCAGCGAGACCTGGATCTCCCGGCGGGAGCCCTCACCGATGGCCTCCACGGCGTTCTCCAGCAGGTTGCCCAGCACCTGCACCAGATCATGGGAGGCCGCATCGTCGGGACAGGGGGGCAGCGCGGCCTCCTGGTCCAGCCGCATGAGGATGTTCTGCTCCCGCGCCGAGGAGAACCGGGCCAGCAGGAAGCCGGCCACCACGGGGTCCTTGATGCGCTGCACCACAAAACCCACTTCGTCGTCGAGGCGACCAGCCACGCCCGTGATGTAGCTCTTGAGGCGCTCGTACTCCTCCAGCCGCACGAGTCCGAGGATCACGTGCAGCTTGTTCATGAACTCGTGGGCCTGGGCCCGCAGGGCATCCGCATAGAAGCGGACCCCGGTCAGCTGCTCCGCCAGCCGGTTCACCTCCGTCTTGTCCCGGAAGGTGGCCACGGCCCCGGCAATGCGGCCCTCCACCAGCACGGGCACCCGGTTCGTCAGGATCTTCAGGCCCAGGATGTCGCCTTCCTGGTCGTACTCCGCCTGCCCCGTCTCGACCACGGTGCGGAGCCTTGAGCTGGGCAGAACTTCCTCCACGTTGCGGCCCACCAGCTCGCCATGGCTGCCCGCCAGCGCGAAGAGGCGCAGGGCCTCCTCGTTGACGATGGTCACCACCAGGTCCCGATCCACCCCGATGATGCCCTCCCGCACCGAGTGCAGCATGGCGTTGCGCTGCTGCAGCAGCGTGGAGATCTCCTGGGGCTCCATGCCCATGAGGATCCGCTTGATGCGCCCCGCCAGATACAGGGCGCCCAGGATGCCCGCGGCCAGGCCGAAGCCCCCGCCGAAGAGGATGCGCTTCTGCACGCCCAGGATGGCCCGGTCCACGCCGGACTTGAGCAGGCCCACGGACACGGCGCCCACCTGGCGGTTCCCCTGCCACACCGGCGTGAAGGCACGCATGGAGAGGCCGAGGGTCCCCGTGGCGACCGAGACATAGGAGCGCCCCCGGTAGACGTCGACATCGTCCCCGCCGGCGAAGCGGGCGCCGATCTGGGACTGGGTCGGATGGGAGAGGCGGATGCCGTTCATGTCCATGACCACGACGTAGTCCGTGCCGGCGGCGAGGCGGACCTGCTCCGCCAGCGCCTGAACCTCGCCCTGGGACCGGCGACCCGTGAGCCCCTCGCGCACCACCTCCGACTCGGCCATGATGCGCGAGAGCAGCACCACCTTCTCGCTCATGGCCTCCCGGGCCTGCTGCTCCATCTTCCAGTCCACCAGGACGCCCGTCACCAGCAGGGCAAGCGCCAGGATCAGGCTCACCAGGAGGGTGATCCTGGCCCTGAGCTGGAGGAGGGGGCGCGTCCGGGGCATGCTAAGCACCATCCTAGGGGATCAGGGCCGGAAGGGGGCCGGCAGCAGGATCGCATTGACCGAGCTCTTGCGCACGATGCGGCGCTCCCGGAGGTCGTACTTGTAGAGCCAGGTCGTTTCCTTGTCGGGAATGGTGGAGGTCGCGAACACCCGGGCGTAGAGGTAGCGGTTGGCCCGGTCCAGCCGGACATCCTCGGTGCGCTCGTTGGCCGCCAGGGGAATGACCGCGCTCCCGGTGGCAGCCTGCGTCGCCGCGGCTGGCTCCTCCCCGAACTGGATGAGGATCGGCTGGGCCCGGTTGCTCGCCGTGATGCCCGCTGACACGCCGGCCTCCAGGGTCACCTTGTCCTGCCAGCGCACCACCGCGCCCTTCTCGTCCCGCTGCACGCTGAGGCGGATGGGCAGCGCTTCGAGGTAAGCCTGGGCCAGGAAGTGCTCCGCCAGCTTCGTGTAGCCCACCCAGCCGCCCAGGCCCATGAAGAGCAGGACAAAAGCCGTGAAGCTGACGAGGTAGGTCATGGGTTTGAAGGTCATGCGCGGCTCCGAGCAAAAGGGCATCCAACCCCGCCCGCGGCGAGGCACGGGGCATCGCAGGGACCGAGGGGACATGAAAGAGGATAGCCAGGAAGGACGCGGGGTCAGAGCAGGCTCAGCTCGAAGCGCTGTTCCGTCACCAGCTGGCCCCACTGGCTGCCCTGCTGTTCCAGCACCAGGCGGAACCCGGCCTTCTCGTAGAGGTGCCGCGCCGCCGCCAGACCGTCGAAGGTCCAGAGGGTGATGCTGCCGTAGTGCTGGGCCCGGCAGAAGGCCACCGCAGCCGCGATGAGGGCGTTGCCCGCCCCGGTGCCGCGCACCGCGTCCGAGGCGATGAACCAGCGGAGGTGGGCGCCCTCGGTCGCGGCGCGGGAGCCGTCGATGGCGAGCGAGCCTTCCACCCGGCCGTCCACCCGCACCAGCCACAGCCCATCGCGGCCCTCCTGATAGGCCTCGCAGAAGGCCGCCAGCTCCCGGGCCACCTTGCTCTCAAAATAGAGGCCGAACCCCGCCCGCGGGCTGTAGTAGGTGGCGTGCAGCTCCGCCACGCGGCCGATGCAGCCGGGCAGGTAACCCTGGTGCAGGACGAAGGCCATGGTGTCCCTCCACGGGAAACCCTAGCAGGGTGGCTGCCGAAGGGCTGGGGCGGAGCAGACAAGAGCCCCCCATGACGGGGGTGAGAGAATGGCTCCGGGAGACGGCCAAGGCCGTGGTGGCTTGGCTTCCTTTCACCTCCTTGGCCATCCCGAAGGAGCGCGCCCATGTTCCCCGCAAGCAGCCTCGGTTCCGCCCGCCGCTGGTCCCCGGACCCGCGCGGCTGGGTGGGCGTCGTGGCCTATACCTACCCCGACGCCAGCGTGATCGAAGAGCTGGTCGCTGAGGATCCGGCCTCCCCCCTGCCGACTCTCTTTGCGACAGAGGCCGAAGCCACCCGGGCCGCCGAGGCCTGGGGCCAGACCTATCGCATCTCCGACCGGACCGAGGTGCTGACCGGGCTCTATGGAGGCGAGTCGTGAGCGGCGGGGGGATCGGCTAGGCCCTGTCAGACCCAGGCTGCGGAGGACCTCGCATCAGGTTTCACCCGGCTCAGGGATTCAACGCAGAGCTCCGTTACGCCACGGCGTGTCTCTCGACCTCTTCCAGGATTCGCACAAGTTCCTGCACCTCAGCCTGCCGGAACACCCCCTCGATGCCGAGGCTACTCAGGTCGGTGAAGGGGCTCTCGTAGAGCAGGCCGGGGTCCATGACGCCGTGCTGGGTCAGGTGGTCGATCATGAGGTCGATGAACTCAAGCTGGCTGGCGTTCAGGGTGCGGCCGCTGACAAAGCCATTGAAGGCCGCCTTCGCTGCTTCCCGTTGGCGGCCCACCAGGGACCGGAGGAAGAGCCCGAGGCCGTGGCACTCCGCCTTGGCCTTGGCCAGCTCCTTGGGATCGCCCAGGCCTGCCTCGGCCAGCATGCGCTCCAGCTCGGCCAGGTCCTTGGCCGCGGCGGCCTGCTCCATGGCCAGGCGCTGGGTTTCCAGGTCCAGGGTCAGGGACCGCTGTATGTCAGCCCTCGGCCAGTTGCAGCATGAGCTTCGCGATCCAGGCCGGGGCAAAGCCGGCATCCTGCCGCAGGCAGAGCCTGTCCTTGTCGGCCAGGCGGGTCCGCAGCGTCGCAAGCGCAGCCGCATCGACATGGTCCTTCCCGAGGTGCCTGAGGGCCTGGAT
>CAIRAS010000197.1 GCA_903876615.1 uncultured Holophagaceae bacterium | reverse complement strand
TGGCAAGCCTGTTCGGGCCATGGTGTCACACCGGGCGAGGGCTCGCGCAAATGAGAATTGACGGGCCGCGTGGTTTAGTCGATTATGCTCTAAGTTTCATAGTCTTAGGCGGTTTCCTGATGTATCTTTTTGTTGTCGCCTGGGCTCTCTGGTAGATTTTTCACGGGCTTCGCCCCATTAACGGAAGGGTTAAGAATGATCGTCACGGCAATAACTCCAATCGAGGTCGAGGTGCTTTCGGAGGGCTTCTATCGGCCTGGGGAAAAACAGACATGGGATTGCCCCGGTTCTGGTCCCGAGGTCGAAACGCATGAAATCTCAAGCCTGTTCGTCGACGTTCGCCATATCGTGGCGGGAAAGATCGTGTCGGATCGGGTGGATATCCTAGCGGGCATTGATCGCAAGTCTTCGGTGTGGCTGGCGATAGAGAAGAGCATTCTTGACGCGATCGGTGACACGATTGCGGAGGATCTCGCCAGGGCTGGCGATGACTGGGAAGATGAGCCCTATCGGTGGGAAGCGTGAAGCCACAGGGAAACGCCAGCCTGTCAGATGAACCCGCGCACGGTGATGGAGCCTGCGCGGGTTCAAAGCCTCTTGCGGACACTCAACGTCGCCAGATGATGGAGCCACGGGAGATCTGGGAAGCAAGGGCTTCACTCGGCGAGCTATGGGGCCTCAACCGGCCCATTACGTGGTCAGAGCTTGGCAAGGCGCTAAGACTGACAGGCGGCAACCCCGCCATGAGCATCAGGGAGTACGAGAGGGGCAAGACCATTGTTTCCGGCCCCGTCTCGGTCTGCATAGATCTCTTTCTCCTCGGCGCGATCCCTCCAGATGGATTGGGCGAAGTCATTGAACGGACAACAGAGCATGCGTAACGCAGCCCATAACATAACCCTGATCTGCATCGCTGCTGCGGCATCAGTCGGAACAGGTTCACCCCTCCCCTGGGCGCTGATGCTCTTCACCCGGTGGGGCTGACATGGACAAGGAAACAGCGGAAGCGATCAAAGCCCTGCAAGCTGCGGTCCTCATGCTCGCGCAACAGATAGACGAGATCCGCGAGGCAACAGGTCTGAACGGCCCGCAAAGCCCGACAGACCGTCACACAAGCCCGGAGAGCTAATCCCGTGGCATCACCTAAGACAGTCCCCGGAAAGCCGTCAGTAAAGTACCAAAGGGCACAGAAGGCCAAGAGAGCTAAGCCAGCTAAGTCATTGGGAGGAATCAGGCTTATCGAACCAACTCCGGATGTCATGCGGCTCATGGAAGAAAGAGCGGCAAGCCCGTATGGATACAGAGGTTCGCTACTGCCTTGCAGAGCCACGCTGGATACAATCGCAAGCCTGGCGAGGATCAATGCGACAGAGCGGGAAATGGCACAGAGCCTCCGTGTTTCTGACGATACGTTTCAGCGGTTCAAGCGGGAAAATCCCGTTGTGCAACAGACACTTGACGCAAACCGGGGCGACGGGAAAATCAGCCTTCGCCGGGCTCAGTGGCAAGCTGCGGTCGAGGACAGAGTGCCGTCCATGATGATCTGGCTCGGCAAGAATGAGCTAGGCCAATCCGACAAGGCCGAAGTGCATCACGACGTCAATGTGCAAGTGCTGCGGGCTCTCATGGAACTCCCCGACGAATAACCGGCAAGCTGACTGCCTGGCGATGACTGATCGATCCGGCCCCGCTACACCCGCTCCGACTAGGTGTCATTTGCCAGTAGGGTAGATACACTGGCCATGGTCTGACCTGTCCCTGTGTCTCGACCTGTCCTGATCATGGGGAAAGGCTGAGAAACCATGGGGAAAAGGGGGTACCCACTCCCCTATGGCACCCTGTATCGGGTTCGATTGCGAGGCCGAGCGGGACCCATACCTCACTTACTAAGCCTCACTTTGAACCCTCTTGTGTCTTGCCTAGGTAGTGAAAACCCCTAAAATCCGCCATCGGTCTCCGAAATCACGGGGTCGAGACAACGCGGTTAGCGTGGAGGTGGTGAAAATGGGCAAGCGGGTGGTGGGTGGTGACACGCTTCGGGAGAAGGGTTGCCGGGTTTATGGGCTGTTGAAGGCGGGTATTGAGCCGGATGAGTTGCACATGCACGAGCGGCTTCCTGGTGGGCATGTGGGCGAGCAAATGCTTATGGGGCTTAGGCTTGCGTGGTGCTGGGCTGATGAGGAACTGGAGCCCTGGGACTTTCGTTGGAACATTCCGGGGGTTCGTTTGTACGGGTTTGAGCGCCTTTGGCCGAAAAGAGAGGGGTGGGATCAGCTTTGACCCCCTGCCCCCTTTTTTGTGGGAAAGGGGCGGATGGTACCTGAAATGGACCTAGGTGGCTGGAGAGGTTTTGCGGATGATCGCCTTGCGGCGATATGAATGTTGCGCGTGGGCCCCCTGAAAAGCTGCCTTTGTGCCGACCCCTCTCGGGGTGGATAGAAAAGTTATGCCCTTTTGGGTGATTTGCGGGGTGGGATGATGTGGGTTAGGATGGGCTGTGATGCCTCTGGCGGGAGGGAATATGGCTGGGAAGAGACCTGTGAAGCGGGTTTTGCCGAAGCGATGGGATCCGGAACTGGGGATCT
Source organism: uncultured Holophagaceae bacterium (assembly GCA_903876615.1). Next base: position 1,398 of record CAIRAS010000197.1, on the reverse strand, counting down.
CGCTGGAGGCTTTTGATGAGTTCATGGTGTGGTATGGACGGTTGCGGACCGGTTGCGAGCCCGAGGGGCCGGCCTGGGATGCGTATCGTTGTGCGGTGAGGAGGGCCCTGGGTGGGGCTGAAGGAGGGTTTGGTGGACGATAAGGTGGTGCCGATCCGCAAGGATGCGCTCGCTCGGGTGGCGAAGAAGGTTGCGGCCGCGAAGGCTTTGACGGGGAGCAAGGGGTCCTTGGAGGCTGTCTGTGCCCGTCAGAAGGCGAAATTGGCTCAAGCGGAGGTGCTGATAATGGCCTCTGAGGCGCGTATCGCCCGACTGGTGGAGGATAATAGTACCTTGGCGCACGAGAATGCCCGTTTGTACGGGGTGTCTCTGGATGCCCGCGCGGAGCTTTCGCGGATTCCGCGGTGGGTGCGGAAGGTGTTTGTGCGATGAACTGGGCGATCGCCGGCGGCATTCTCTATCTGGCGTTCTGGGCAGTGGCCGTGTGGCTGGCAAACAGGCATCCGCCTAGATGAGCCTCGCTGACTTTTCCCCGCTGGAGGTTGAAGCCCTCAAGAAGCTGTCGAGCGACTATCCTTATTTTTCCTCGCAAGCCTTGAGGGTACGGACGAAAACCGGCGAGGTCCTTCCCTTCAAGCTGAACCGCGCACAGCTTTTCCTGCATGAAAAGCTGGAGGAGCAGCGACGGGAGACGGGGAAGGTCAGAGCCATCATCGTCAAGGGAAGGCAGCTTGGCGCCTCCACCTATATACAAGGTCGGTTCTATCACAGGCTTTGGAAGTCCAAGCGAGCCCTGAGAGCGTTCATTCTGACCCACAAGGATGAAGCCACCGAGAACCTGTTCGGCATGGCCAAGCGGTTTCATCAGTTGCATGCGGTCTACGGAAAGCCTCCCCTGGCTGCGGGAAACGCCAAGGAATTGCGGTTTGCCCATAATGACTGCGGCTATGCCGTTGCGACTGCCGGCTCAAAGGAGGTCGGTCGGGGATCCACCATTCAGCTTTTCCATGGATCGGAAGTGGCGTTCTGGCCCAACGCTGAAAGTCATGTGAGTGCTTCCCTTCAGGCGATCGGGGACGTGGACGGAACCGAGGTGATCCTTGAAAGCACGGCCGATGGCATAGGAAATCTCTTCCACCGGACAGCCATGGCGGCGATCCGGGGAGACTCCCAGTTCAAGCCGATCTTCCTGCCGTGGTTCTGGGGAGAGGACTATGCAACCCCTTGCCCGTCCTCGTTCGAGCCCTCCGAGGACTGGATGGAATACGGAAGAGCCCACGGGCTGACGTGGGAGCAACTCTATTGGGCGTGGCTGAAAAACCGGGAAATGGCCACCAGCATTTCTGAAGACGAGGACAAGCCCTGCTGGAAGTTCCGGCAGGAGTTTCCATCGACCTT
>CAIRAS010000196.1 GCA_903876615.1 uncultured Holophagaceae bacterium | reverse complement strand
GTGGCCGTCGAGCAGGATGGCCTGCACCTGGGTCAGGAGGGAGAACTCACGGTTGAGGTGAGCCCAGCAGCCCTGCACGAAGGCCACCTTGGCATCCGCAAAGTGGGGCACCGCCTTGCGGAGGAAGTCCTCCGTGGGCAGGAAGTCGGCGTCGAACATGGCCACCAGCTCGCCCTTGGCGACCTTGAGGCCCTCCGACAGGGCGCCGGCCTTGAAGCCCGTGCGGTCCGTCCGATGCAGGTAGTGGATGTCAAAGCCCAGGGCCTTGTAGCGGTCCACCACGGCACTGGCCACCTTGACCGTCTCGTCCGTGGAGTCGTCCAGCACCTGGATCTCGAGCTTCTCCTTGGGCCAGTCCATCTTGACGACATAGTCCATGAGCCGCTCGATGACGTTCATCTCGTTGAACACGGCCAGCTGCACGGTGACCGTGGGCAGGTAGTTGGCATCACCCTGGGGCTGCGGAACATCTTTCTTGTGGCGGAAGTAGAGCACCAGGATCCAGAGGCGGTGGGCCCCGTAGATGCTCAGAATGCTAAGCAAGATGAAGTAGGTGGTGAGCACGCCGGTTCGGACGAGTTCCATCACTGAATTAACCCCCAAGGTCCCGGTCTGTGGGACAGCTTTATTGTGCCACGGGTCATAGGAAAATCCACGAAAATCCTAACATTCCGACGCATCATGTCCGATCCCATCCGGTAGGATTGCACCATGGCTGACCCCGACATCCCCAACTACCCCAAAATGATCGGACGCTATCAGGTCCAGCGTCTGCTGGGGTCTGGTGCCATGGGCAGCGTGGTGCTGGCCGAGGATCCCCGGATCAAGCGCAAGGTCGCCATCAAGCTGATGAAGCTGGACGCGGTCCGGACCGAGGCGGACCAGCACGAATACCTGATGCGGTTCCAGCGGGAGGCGGAGGTCTCGGGCCTCCTGAACCATCCCGGCATCGTGGCCATCTACGATGTGGGTGAGGAAGAGGGCTACGGTCCCTTCCTGGCGATGGAGTTCGTGCCCGGCAAGCCCCTGGACGGGATCATCCGGAGCGGCCCGGCCCTCAGCCTCAAGGAGAAGCTCCGCATCGCCGGGGGTCTGGCGGACGCCCTGGACCACGCCCACGCCAAGGGCATCGTCCACCGGGACGTCAAGCCAGGCAATGTCATGGTGGGCGAGGACGGCCGGGCCAAGCTCATGGACTTCGGCATCGCCAAGCGGGAGGATGCCAGCCTGACCCAGACCGGCACCTTCCTGGGCACGCCCAGCTACGCCAGCCCCGAGCAGATCCGCGAAGGCACCGTGGACAGCCGCTCGGACATCTTCAGCTTCGGCGTGCTGGTCTTTGAGCTGATGAGCGGCCAGTCGCCCTTCCCAGGCACCTCCATCAACACCATCCTCTACCGCATCGTCAACGACCCCCCCGTGGACATCCAGCCGCCGGTCATGGGGATCCTGCCGGAGGGCTGGCGCCGGGTGTTCGAGAAGGTGCTGGCCAAGAAGCCTGAGGAACGCCACCCCACCTGCACGGCCTTCATGCGGGACGTGCTGAACGCTGTGGTGGAACTGGGCAAGGAGGACCGGCGGGAAGTGATGGGCATCCTGCACTTGACTGGCGAGGCGCCGCTGCCGGAGATCGTCTCCAAGTCCTTCGACGAGACCATGGTGGTGCCCACGGTTCCGCGCCGGAAGTCGAGCTGGCCCTGGATCGCGGCCCTGGCCTTGGTGGTGGCGGTCGCCGGTGGCTGGTTCATCCTCTCGGGAAAGAAGGGCACCCGGCTCCAGATCGAGTCGAGCCCCACCGGGGCGAAGGTCTTCATGAACGACCAGGCGGTGGGCACCACGCCCCTGAGCCAGCCCTTGAGCCAGGGCGACAAGCTGCGGATCGAACTCAAAGGACATCAGCCCCTCAGCTACGAGTTCAAGCCGGGCGAGCCGGTCCCTGCTTTCCGCCTGCAGCCCGTCATCTCTGAGGAACGGGTGGACTCGCTGCCCCAGGGCGCCACCGTCGTGCTGGATGAGAAGCTCCTGGAGGGCACCACGCCCCTGAAGGTGACCTGGAACCAGGGCCAGCCGCACCGCCTGACACTGACCAAGGCTAAACAGGGTTTCGCCTCGGACTTCGGGCCGGGCGAGGTGCCGGGCGGTCGGGTCTTCGAGCTGAGGGAAGCCACCACCGCCGAGACCCGGCAGGAACCGTCCCTGGACCCCAAGGCCCCAGGCGCGCTCAAGCTGGCTGGGGGTTTTGCCGTGCGGGTGAAGGCCGACGGCAAGGACCTGGGGGAACTCAGTCCCGGCGCCAAGCTGCCGCTCCCGCCCGGCCCCCACAAGCTGGAGCTGGCCAGCACCCGCCACTTCTACAAGGACAGCCGGGCCGTCTCGATCGTCGCCGGGCAGACCGCCACCCTCACGGTACCGGAGCTGGCCACCCTCACGGTGGATACCTTCCCCGGCCAAGGCAAGGTGCTGGTGGACGGCCAGGATGCCGGCATCGAGAGCGACGGCAGCAGCGTCCAGGTCGCCCAGGGACGCCATTCAGTCACCGTCCGCGGCCCCAAGGGCAGCAAGACCGAGACCGTGGAGCTGAGCGGCGACAAATTGCTGCGCTTTCCCCTCTGAGGCTCCCAGCCCGAGGGGGAGTAGAATCAGGCCCGGACGCAACCTTTCCCCCCAAGGGGGGTCCTAGTTGATGGAGGTGTCCCATGAAACCCCTGAAGCAGGCGCTCGCGGTGTTGGCGATTCTGGTGGGCGGTGGTCTGGGTTTGGCCGCCCAGCAGGCGGAGCGGGTTCCGCCTGCCGAGTCCCAGGGTCCGGAAACCCCGCGACCGGCCACCCCGGCTCCCAAGGATGCGCCCCCACCCCCACCGGCAGTGCGGCCTGATCCTCCGGTCTCGGTCCCGGCTCCCCAGGAAAAGAACGATGCGGGTGGCCAGTGGGTCCACACCGAACAATACGGCTGGGTCTGGATGCCCTACGGGGACGGCTTCACCCATGTCCCCCCCGGAGGTGGCACGCCCAGCATGTACCTCTACTATCCCGAGACCGGCTGGTGCTGGGTCATCGCGCCCTGGCTCTGGGGCTGGGGCCCTCGGCCCTACTTCGGGGTCTTTGGCCCGCGCTACTATGCCTGGTGGGGCATCGGCCTGGGGCATTGGTATGGCTTCTCAGGCCACCACGGCCGGGCCGGCTGGATGGGGCGCGGCTACTGGGGCGGTGGGCGCTGGAACGGCGTCACCCACTACGGCGGCG